>NZ_JZWY01000407.1:0-2464 GCF_000966955.1 Streptomyces sp. NRRL S-495 | reverse complement strand
GCCCGGGGCGCTGCTGTGCGACGCTGCGCGGCAGTGGAGGTCTCGTCCGGTACGACCGGACCGGGCCAGTCTAACGGCGCCCGCCGACCCCTCGGCCCGGCCCCCGCGCGGGATGCACGTGTCAAGTTCGTACCGATCGCTTACAAGCGGGGTATGGGCCCTGCCGGTCCGACAGAGGCGGTGGCTACGATGATTGAGGCGCCGTCCGTCCCGATGGGCGGACGGTTCTGCCGGATCGATCTGATTGATCTGTCGATCCGATCGACCTGTACGGCCGGTAGGACCGAGTAGTTGACGGTGTGTCGCGGTGCGGCGACCCGCGGGGGCCGCGTCGCGAACGGGGGAGAGGTGGATTGCTGTGCCAAGCGAGGCTGGACCGGGCGGCGCAGGCTGGGCCGAGGGCCCCAACGGCGAGGTGAAGCCGTGGACGCTGGACAACAGTTGGATCGGCCGTGTGGTCGGCCAGGTCCAGGTCGACGTCAGTGCCACCGCGCTGGTGGCGGCGTTCGGGTCCAAGGACGTCAAGATCGAGCTCGACACGCTCACCAACTTCAAGAAGAAGGTCGACGCGCTGCTGGCCTCGCTGGAGGGCTCCGAGGCGGCGCAGCACAAGATCAAGGAACAGAAGCTGCACGCCGGGAACCTCGGTAGCGGCTTCCACGAGTCCGCCGACCTGATCGCCGCGTACGAGAAGACGCACGCGGCGATCGCGCAGCTCTCGAAGTCGTTCGCGGATCAGATCGACAAGATGAGCAAGGCGGTCGCGCAGACGGCGGGCAGCTACGGCAACAACGAGGAGCACCAGACGGCGGCGGTCAACGCGGTCGCGAAGAACGCGGACGGCGGGCCGGTACCCAAGCAGGGTGGCGGCGGGGGCTTCGCGTGACGGTCCGGGGAGCGAGTTTCAGCGATACGGGGAGTAACTGATGGCAGGCGGGACGAACTTCGAGGGGATCCAGCACGTCCAGCTCAAGTCCATGGTGGCTGGCAGCGATCCGTCCAGGGTGACCGGTCGTGGCAACCAGCTGAAGGCCGCCGGGCGCGTGCTGGACGAGCTCAGCAAGGCACTGGCCGCCCACGTGACCCAGATCCAGTGGGAGGGGCCGGCCGCTGAGAACTTCAAGTCGTGGGCCGGTGACCTGCACAAGTCGGCGTCCATGATCAGTGAGTACTCGAAGGGCGCGGGCGACGCCATGGTGCAGGCCGGCGAGGCCCTGAGCACCGCGAAGACCGGTGTGCCGGAGGTCCCGACCAAGGACATCGACATGGTCAAGCGGCACTCCACGCAGCCGTGCCTCAAGCCTTCGCCGTTGAGCATCGCCGGCTTCGGCAACCCGTCCGTGTCCACCGACGCGATCATGAAGAAGGAGGACCCGACCTGGGTCTCCTCCATGGAAGCCTCGGCGGCGCAGAAGCGGGTGGACACCGCGCACCAGGAAGCCATCCACCAGATGGAGAAGCTGGGGCAGGCGTACGAGGCGGCGACGACCAAGCTGAACTCGCTCACGATGCCCGAGCTTCCGGGAGCCGGCGGCGACAAGGGCGGTGTAGGCAGCAGCGAGGACGTCTGGGTCGGCGGTGGGGGAGGCAGGACGGGATCGGGCGGTTCGGGCCGCACGTCACGGGCAGGGACCGGGCCCGGTTCCAGCGGCTACAGCCCGCCCTCCGGCGGCGACCGGAGCGGCGGCGGTTCCGTGACGCCGCGTCCGCCGGTGCTGGTGACGCCCGGACCGACCCCGCCGGGGAACGTCACGCCGCCGCCGCGGCGCGGCACCCCGGCGCCGCTGCCGGTCGACCCGACTGTGCCGGGACCGGTGCCGACGGGACCGACGCACCCCGGGGACCGTCCCGGCACCGGGCTCGACAGCCTGCCGACGGTACCGACGCTGCCCGGCCCGACCGGACCGGTGGGTCCCGGGGGCGGTCCTGTGCCGGTGCACCCCCAGGGCGGTGGTCCCGGGTACCCGGTTACGCCCGGTGGCGGGCCCGTCGGGTTCCCCGGCGGAGGGCCGATCCCGTTCGGCGGGACCGGTCCGTTCACCGGTGGGACCGGTTCGCTGAAGAGCGGTGGGGGCCCTGTGCCCCCGAGCCGGACCGGCACCGTCGGGGGCAATCTGCCGACGAAGAACGGTGGTCCGGGCGCGAGCAACGGCGGCACGGTCTTCGGGGCACGCGAGGCCCAGGGCCGGTCCGGCGGGTCCGGTGGTGGCGGCTTCGGCGGTCCGGGTGGCGGGATGCACCAGGGTGGCGGCCACGGCGGTGGCGCGGTCGGCGGCTCGCGCGGTCGGGGCTACAGCTCGACCGGCGGCGGCGTGGTCGGCGGGGTGAAGGGGCCGGTGGCCGCCGGGGAGTTCACCCCGGGCGGCAGCGGCCTGCGCAACCGGGCGGCCGCAGCCGGTGCGGCGTCCGCCGAGGGCGCGGCGCGGCCGGGCCAGAACGGCATGATGGGCCCGGGTATGGCGGG
>NZ_JZWY01000406.1:0-23605 GCF_000966955.1 Streptomyces sp. NRRL S-495 | reverse complement strand
CGGGCCAGAACGGCATGATGGGCCCGGGTATGGCGGGCGGCGCGGGCGAGCGGCGCGAGCGCGACCGTCGCAACCGGGCCGACTACCTGCACGAGGACGAGGAGACCTGGACCAGCGGTACTCCGAAGAGCAACCCGGGCGTGATTGAGTAGTCCGGAACGACTGCCCGGCCACTGGGCCTCCCAGTGGCCGGGCAGTCCTGCGCGGGGCGGGGTTCGGGCCCGACGGGGAAAGTGACGAGGGAGCAGCGATGCGGCGGACGAACGTACGGGCGCGGGGGCGGGGGTTCGCCGTGATGGTGCTGGCTGCCGGAGTGGCCGTCGGCCCTGCGGTGACACCTGCCGTGGCCGAATCGATCCGTGAGAACCAGTGGCACCTCGATGCGATGAAAGCCACCGAGGTCTGGCAGATCAGTAAGGGACAGGGCGTCACCGTCGCGGTCATCGACAGTGGCTTCAAGCTCGATCATCCTGACCTCGCGGGACAATTGCTGCCGGGCAAGGACTTCAGTGGGCTCCCGGGTGGAGTGGGATCCTTCACCGAGAGCCACGGGACCGAGATGGCTTCAGTGATCGTCGGTTCGGGCAAAGGGATGGGCGGAGGCGGAGCCTATGGTCTGGCACCTGCGGCCAAGGTATTGCCGATCAAGATCCGGAACAATGACAACGCCACAGGAGTAACCGGGGCGGAGTTCCTGAAGCAGATCGACCAGAGCATTGTCTATGCCGCTGATCAGGGCGCGAAGGTCATCAATATTTCCCAGGCGATGCCGGCCACGTTGATGTCGGCGGCCGATGTGGCCGATCTGAAGGCGGCAGTCGATCACGCGGCCGCGAAGGGCGCACTGGTCGTGGCCGGTGTAGGAAACTCCGCGCAGAGCGGAAATCCGCTCGAGTACCCGGCGGCGCTGCCCGGGGTCGTAGGAGTGGGAGCAGTCGGGCGCGACGGGACGGTCACCGCGGAATCGGAGCAGGGCCCCCAGGTGGATCTGGCCGCTCCGGGAATTGAGATCTACAACGCTTGTACAGGGCCGTCCGGTTACTGCAAAGGCCATGGCACGTCGAATTCGACGGCAATCGTCTCCGCCGCTGCCGCGCTTCTGTGGTCGGTGCACCCGGACTGGAGCGCCAACCAGATCGCCCGGGTACTGATCAACACCGCCGGAAAGCCGACGGACGGCTCCAATCGGAACGACATCGTCGGATACGGCATCGTCCGCCCACGCGTGGCGCTGACGGAGCCGGGGGATCCGGGGCCGGCGGACGTGTACCCGATCCAGGAGCAGCCGGTCGGGCAGCCCGTGCCGAGTGGTTCGGCCGCCCCGTCGGCATCCGCGTCCGCTCCCGCGTCGCCGTCGGCCGCCGCCTCGGTTCCCGCGCCCGCGCCCACCCCGCCGCCCTCCTCCTCCGCCGCGCTGGTGGTGGCGAAGGACGACGAGGGCTCCTCCCTGGGCCTGGTGGCAGCGGTGGTCGGGGGCTTGGTGGTGCTGGCCGCCGTGGTCGTGGTGGTGCTGCGGCGTCGGGGCGGCCCGTACGCGCGGTGAGCGGTCGCGCCCCCTGGCGTGCGGGCGGCGCCGGGGGGCGCGGGGTGCGGGGTGGGGCGCGGGTGTCACCCGGGTGGGTGCTGTCGGGGGTGGGGCGGGGTCGCCAGGGTTGGGGGTATGGGTGCGACGGGGCAGATGCGGCGGGCCGCTGCGGCGGCGCTGATCGGTACGGCGATCGAGTTCTACGACTTCTTCATCTACGGGACGGCGGCCGCGCTCGTCTTCGGGGAGGTGTTCTTTCCCGAACTGGGCACGGTGGGGTCGCTGTTGGCGGCGTTCTCGGTGTACGCGGTGGCGTTCCTGGCGCGGCCGCTGGGGGCGGTGGTGTTCGGGCACTTCGGGGACCGGCTGGGGCGGAAGACCACGCTGGTGGTGTCGCTGCTGCTGATGGGGCTGTCCACGGCGGTGGTGGGGGTGCTGCCGGGATTCGCGGAGTGGGGGTGGTGGGCGCCGGTGGTGCTGGTGGTGCTGCGGGTGTGTCAGGGGGTGGGGCTGGGCGGGGAGTGGGGCGGCGCGGCGCTGCTGGTGGCGGAGAACGCGCCGGCCGGGCGGCGGGGGCGGTACGGGGCGTATCTGCAGTTGGGGCCGACGACCGGGTTCGTGCTGGCCAACGGGATCTTCCTGGTGCTGCAACTGTGGCTGGACGAGGCGGCGTTCAGGTCCTGGGGCTGGCGGGTGCCGTTCCTGGCGTCGCTGGCGCTGGTGGCGGTGGGGCTGTTCGTGCGGCTGCGGCTGGAGGAGACGCCGCTGTTCCGGGGCGAGGTGCGGACGGGGGCCGAGCGGGCGCCGGTGGTGGAGGTGTTGCGGGGGCACTGGCGGACGGTGCTGCTGGGCTGCGGCGCGATCACCGTGGGGTACGCGCTGTTCTACCTGACCACGACGTACTCGCTGGCGTACGCGACCACGGGGCTCGGGGTGCCGAGCACGGTGGTGCTGTCGATGCTGCTGGCCGGCGCGGTGGGGAAGGGGGTGACGGTGTGGCTGAGCGCCCGGCGCAGTGACACCTGGGGGCGCAGGCGGACGCTGCAGGGGGCGACGGGGCTGGCGGTGCTGTGGTCGCTGGTGCTGTTCCCGTTGCTGGAGACGGAGCGGCGCGGGCTGATGTTCCTCTCGCTGGCGGGGGCGATGGTGGTACTGGGCTGTCTGCTGGGGCCGTTGGCGGCGTTCCTGCCGGAGCTGTTCCCGACCCGGGTGCGGTACACGGGGGCGGCGCTGACCTACAACCTGGGCGGGGTGGTGGGCGGGGCGACCACGCCGTTGATCGCGACCAGGCTGACCGCGACGTACGGGACCGCGGAGCCGGTCGGCTGGTACCTGGCGGGGTGCGGGGTGGTGGCGCTGCTGTGTCTGCGGCTGCTGCCGGAGACCAGTGGGAGCGACCTCTCGGCGGTGTCCGGACCGGTCGTCCGGACCGCCGGGACCGATTTCCCATTCCGCCCCCCTGCCGTGTAATGTCTTCCTTGTTCGAGCGAGAGGGCGGAGCGGAAGCGAAGCCAAGGAGTCCGGACAGGCAACAGGCCCCTATAGCTCAGTCGGTAGAGCGTCTCCATGGTAAGGAGAAGGTCTGCGGTTCGATTCCGCATGGGGGCTCGGTCAGGACCCCCGCCATCTAGGCGGGGGTCCTTTTCGTTGTGTCCGCCCGGTGGTGGCGGTGAGACGGTCTGGCACGTCGGGTACGGAATGCGCTGTGATGGTGCGTCACCGGCCGCCCGCGCCCGCCGGGCGGGGCTGCGGGCGGGACGCCGACCTGGAGGGGTCTCATGGGTGTTCGCCTCGTGGTGGTCGACGACCACCGGTTGTTGGCCGAGGCGCTGGCCACCGCGCTCCAGCTGCGGGGCACCGGGTGCTCGCGGTGGGGTCGCCGGCCGCGTCGGCGGCCGATCTGGTGGCGGGGCGGCGTCCGGAGGTGTGTCTGCTGGGGGTGGCCGCGCCGGCCGATCCGGGGGCGTTCGACGGCTTGCGCAGGATCCGCAGGGAACGGCCCGAGGTGGCTGTCATCGTGCTCGGTCCGGTGGGTGAACTCCGGGGTGTGGCAGGCGCGTTCGCGTCCGGCGCGGCCGGGTACGTGCCGAGTGACGAGCGGATCGAAGTGGTCGAGCGGGCGATCGCGCGGGCCCGGGCCGGTGAGGCGGCGGTCGCGGTGGAGGTGCTGCGGGGCGCGTTCGACCAGTTGCTGAGGCCGGCGGCGGAGCCGGACGACGAGGCGGTCCGGCTGCTGCGGCTGCTAACCCGGCGCGAGGTGCAGGTGCTGGCGCGGATCGCGGACGGCGAGGACACCGCGGCGATCGCGGCGGGGATGCGGATCGCGGCGAGCACGGCCCGGACGCACGTCCAGCGGGTGCTGATGAAGCTCGGCGCGCGGACCCGGTTGGAGGCGGCGGCGGTGGCGGCGCGCACCGGTCTGCTGGACCGGATGGCGCGCGGTTGACGGACGGCCGTTCGGGTGGTCCGAGCACCCCCGGTGGGCAGGGAGAATGGGCGCCAGTCGTACGAACGTCCCCGATGGTCCGCCGACCGCGGTCCATCGCCCGCTGGAGGTCGCATCATGAGTAAGTACCTGGTCACGGGTGGCGCCGGCTATGTCGGCAGTGTGGTCGCCGCCCACCTGCTGGAGGCGGGGCACCAGGTGACCGTCCTGGACGACCTCTCCACCGGTTTCCGGGAGGGCGTGCCGGCCGGCGCCGAGTTCGTCGAGGGCCGGATCCAGGAGGCCGGCAAGGTCCTGGACGGTTCCTTCGACGGTGTGCTGCACTTCGCGGCCTCCTCGCAGGTCGGCGAGTCGGTCGTGGACCCGGAGAAGTACTGGCGCAACAACGTGGCCGGCTCGCTGGAGCTGATCGCCGCGATGCGCGCGGCCGGCGTCCGCAAGCTGGTGTTCTCCTCCACCGCCGCCACCTACGGCGAGCCGGAGTCGGTGCCGATCGCCGAGACCGCCCGCACCGCGCCGACCAACACCTACGGTGCCACCAAGCTGGCCGTGGACCACCTGATCACCAGCGAGGCCGTCGCCCACGGCCTGGCCGCCGTCTCGCTGCGCTACTTCAACGTGGCCGGCGCCTACGGCGTGTACGGCGAGCGGCACGACCCGGAGTCGCACCTGATCCCGCTGGTCTTCCAGGCGGCGCTCGGGCAGCGCGAGCACATCGCGGTGTACGGCGACGACTACCCGACCCCGGACGGCACCTGCATCCGCGACTACATCCACGTCGCGGACCTGGCCGACGCGCACCTGCTGGCGCTCGACGCGGCCCGGCCGGGCGAGCACCTGATCTGCAACCTGGGCAACGGCAGCGGCTTCTCGGTCCACGAGGTGATCGAGTCGGTCAAGCGGGTCACCGGCCGGGAGATCCCGGTGGTGGTCTCCGGCCGCCGCGCCGGCGACCCGGCGGTCCTGGTGGCCTCGGCCGAGCGCGCCCACGAGGCCCTCGGCTGGACCCCGCGCCGTCCGAACCTGGACGACATCGTGGCCGACGCCTGGAAGTTCACCCTGGAGAAGAACGCCGGCTGAGGCACGGGCCGGGGCCTGCCCCGGCCCGGCGGACGACCGGAGCGCCGCTTCCTCCCGTACGGCGAGGGGGCGGCGCTCCGGCGTTCCCGGCGTTCTCGGCGGCGCTCCGGTGCTCCCGCAGCGGTTGGAGCCGGACGGAGTCGATGGAGCCGGTGGGACATCGCGCCAGGAGGCCGCATCGGGGCATCAAGTCACGCCAATTTCGCACCTCCTGACGAAACTTCACCAAACCCCCACCGAGCCCGCGCCCACCCCGTACGCTGATTCCGGTACCGGTGGGGGTCGGCACCTCGGCCCTTCCGGGCACCCGGGAGGTGAGCGGCGCAGGAGCGCCCGGACGGCGGCGGCGGGACCGGCGCGCCGTCCCGGACGCGGGCCGGAGCTGAGCAGGGGGGAAGTGACGATGGGGCGGATCCGCGTCCTGGTGGTCGACGACCACCGGATCTTCGCCGAGGCGCTGGCCGCGGCGCTCGCCGCCGAGCCCGATGTCGAGGTCGGCGCGGCGGGCAGCGCGGCCGCCGCGGAGCGGGCGCTGGAGCGTGCCGCCGCCGAGGGGCGGGTGTTCGACGTGGTCCTGGTCGACGCCGACCTCGGGGTGGCGGAGGCCACGGCCGCCCGCAAGCCCCGCCAGCCGGCCGCCGACCCGCCGGACGCCCTCCGCCGCCGACCGCCGGCGACGGTGCCCTCGCCCCGCCGGCCGCCGGTGGCCCAGGCCGCCGGACCGCCCGCGACGGCCGTCCCGCCCGGGGCCGCGGGTCCGCCGGGGGCCGTCGTCCGTCATCCGACCGACCGTCGCCCGGCCGCTCACCCGGCCGGCCCGCTCACGGCGGAACCGCATCCGACGGCGCCGGTGATCCCGGTGGCCGCCCCGGCGCTCCCCGCGCCCGTCCCGGCCGCCGGCCAGATCCCCGACGGCATCACCCTGCTGGCCCGGATCCGCCGCCACCATCCTGGCCTGCGGGCGATCGTCCTGGCCACCGCCGACGATCCGCACCGGGCCGCCCGCGCCCTGCACGCGGGCGCCACCGGCTGGGTGGCCAAGGAGAGTTCGCTGGCCCGGCTGCTGGCGGTGATCCGGGGTGTCCTGCGGGACGAGACCCATCTGCCGCCCGCGCTGCTGACCGGCGTGATCCGCGAACTCACCACCGCCCGCCGGGACCGCACCGAGAGCGAACGGCTGGTCGACACGCTCACCCCGCGGGAGAAGCAGATCCTGCGCTGCATGGTCGCGGGCCTCGGCCGGCAGGCCGTCGCCGAGCGGCTCTACCTCTCCCCGCACACCGTCCGTACGCACATGCAGAACGTCCTCGGCAAGCTCGGGGTGCACTCCACCCTGGCCGCCGTCGCGGTGGCCCGCCGGGCGGGCGTCAGCCCGTCCGAGCTCGCGGCTCCCGCTGCCCCGCCGTCCGTCGCCACGACCACCTCTCCCGGCCCCGGCTGATCCGCCCGTCCGTCACGCCAGCACACCGGTTCGGCTCCGTCAGGTCAGGGAACTCCGGAGGACAGATGTCGCCGCACAGTACTTCCGCACGCCCGCACCCGACGCCGCAGGGCGCCGACGAGACCGCCGACAAGAACGCGAACGCTGCCGTGGGTGCCCCGGGCGCCCGCCCGGAGCCGCCGGAGGGCGCGCCCGGTCCGGCGGCCGTCGGCCGCGCCGCGCTGCCGACGGGGATGCGCACCCTGGTGGTCGGCGCCGGGGCGGCCGGGACCGCGCTGGTGCGCGACCTCGGCCGGGCCCCGGAGTTCGGCCTCGACCCGATCGGCCTGCTGGACGACGACCCGGCCAAGGCCGGGCAGTCGGTGGACACCGTGCCGGTCCTCGGCACGCTCGCCGATCTGACCGCGCTCGCGGTCGAGCACCACGCCCAGGTGGTGGCACTGGCGATCCCCGGGCTCGCCCCGCAGCGGGTCCGGGCGCTGGCCACCGCCGCTGCGGCGGCCGGGGCGGCCGTCCGCTACCTGCCGTCCTTCCTCGCCGCGCTGCGCCGCGAGGTGGTCGGTTCGGACATGCGCAGCCTGGACGTCAACCGGCTGATCGGCCGGCACGAGGTGCACGTGGTCTCCGCCGACGTCCGGGACGTGATCGAGGGCCGGCGGGTGCTGGTGACCGGCGCGGGCGGCTCGATCGGCAGTGAACTCTGCCGCCAGGTGCACGCGTTCAACCCGAGCGCGCTCTACATGCTGGACCACGACGAGTCCAATCTGCACCGGCTCCAGCTGGAGATCTGGGGCGAGGCGCTGCTCACCGACGAGTCGCTGGTGATCGCCGACATCCGGGACCGGCCGCGGATCCAGCAGATCTTCCGGGACCTGAAGCCCGAGGTGGTCTTCCACGCCGCCGCCCACAAGCACCTGCCGCTGCTGGAGCGCCACCCCAGCGAGGCGGTGAAGTCCAATGTGCTCGGCACCGACCACCTGGTGGAGGCGGCGCTGGCCACCGGCGTCGAGCGGTTCGTGCTGATCTCCACCGACAAGGCGGCCGACCCGACCTCGGTGCTCGGCGCCAGCAAGCGGCTGGCCGAGCTGATCGTCCAGGCCAACGCCAGGGACGCCCGCAACCTGGGCACCGGGGTGTTCTCCGCGGTGCGGTTCGGCAATGTGCTGGGGTCGCGCGGCTCGCTGCTCTCGGTCCTGGCCGAACAGCTGCGCAGCGGCGGGCCGGTGACCGTCACCCACCCCGATGTCACCCGGTTCTTCATGACCATCGAGGAGGCGGTCGGCCTGGTGCTGGAGTCCGGCCGGATGGCGCGCGGCGGCGAGGTGTTCGTGCTGGACATGGGCGAGCCGGTGCGGATCGTCGACCTGGTGCACAACTTCGCCGAGCAGGTGCAGCTGGCCCGGGACGAGGTGGAGATCCGCTACACCGGGCTGCGGGCCGGGGAGAAGCTCAACGAGGCGCTGTTCTCGGAGGACGAGGAGCGGCTGGCGACCGAGCACGCCCGGATCTACGCCACCGTCGCGGACACCGCGGGCGGGCCGGAGGACCTGGCCGGCGGGCTGACCGGGCTGTACGGGGCGGCGGCGGTGAACAGCGACGACGAGGTGCGCCGCCGGCTGGCCGAGCTGCTGCCGGGCTACCGGACGCCGGAGCCCGCGCCCGCCCCGGTGCCGGCGCTCAGCACGCCCTATCCGGACGGCTTCTGACCGGACGGGCTCCGGCCGGACGGCTGCGGGTCGTAGGGCTGCCGGCCGGGGCGGGGCCGCTCAGGGGATGTTGTCGAAGGGCGCGACCAGCTGCCTGAGCAGTCCGGCGAGCTCGCCCTGCTGGGTGGAGGTCAGCTGGGCGAGCAACTCGAGCTCGTGGGCGAGCAGCCCGGCGAGTGCCTGGTCGGCGCGGTCGCGCCCGTCGTCGGTGAGCCGGACCAGGACGCCGCGCCGGTCGTCGGGGTCGGGCAGCCGCTTGACCAGGCCCTTGCCGGTGAGCCGGTCGATCCGGTTGGTCATGGTGCCGGAGGTGACCAGGGTCTGGGTGAGCAGCTGGCCGGGGGAGAGCTGGTACGGGGAGCCGGCCCGGCGCAGGGCGGTCAGGACGTCGAACTCCCAGGGCTCCAGCCCGTGCTCGGCGAAGGCGGTGCGGCGGGCGCGGTCGAGGTGGCGGGCGAGCCGGCTGACCCGGCTGAGCACTTCGAGCGGTTCCACGTCGAGGTCGGGGCGCTCTCTGCGCCATGCCGCGACCAGTCGATCGACCTCGTCCTCCATGGCGATCAGTGTATCGGGGGTTGTGTCGATGTGAAGTCTCTTGACATCGAGAAATCCAGCCTGAAAGCTGGCGGTATATCTTGATGTCGAGATACTTGCGAGGCCGATCATGACTTCCCCCGTCTGGGACCCGCAGCAGTACCTGCGCTTCGCCGACGAACGGACCCGCCCGCTGCGCGACCTGCTCGCCCGCGTCCCCGCTCTCCCGCACGAACCGGCCGCCACCGTCCTGGACATCGGGTGCGGGCCCGGCAACTCCACCGCCGTCCTGCGCGAACGCTGGCCCGAGGCCGGGATCACCGGGATCGACAACTCCGCCGAGATGCTCGCCGCCGCCCGCGGCGAGGGCGAACCCACCGCCGACTACCTGCTCGCCGACGCGGGCGACTACGACCCGGCCGGGGCGGCGCCCGACGCGATCGTCTCCAACGCGACGCTCCAGTGGATTCCCGGGCACCTCGGGCTGCTGCCGCGCTGGGCCGGGGCGCTCCGGGCCGGCGGGGTGATCGCCTTCCAGGTGCCCGGCAACTTCGACGCGCCCAGCCACCTGGCCCTCGCCGAGCTGCGCCGGTCCCCCCGCTGGCGCGGCCTGCTCGGGGCGGACGCCACCCGGGCCGGCGTCCACGAGCCCGGCGCCTACCTGGACGCGCTCACCCGGGCCGGCTGCGCCGCCGACGTCTGGGAGACCACCTACAGCACCCTGCTCACCGGTCCTGACCCGGTGCTGGAGTGGGTCAAGGGCACCGCCCTGCGTCCGGTCCTCACCCGGCTCACCGACGGGGCCGACCGGTCCGCGTTCCTCGCCGAGTACGGGGCGCTGCTGCGCGCGGCCTACCCGGCCGGGCCGCACGGCACGGTCTTCCCGTTCCGGCGGATCTTCGCCGTCGGGGTGAAGCGGGCCTGACCGTCCTGGTGGAACGGGGTGCGGCGGGCCTGGCCCCGGACGGCGCCGGGGCGGGGCCTCAGGCCTTGCGGTCGCCGACCAGCCTGGGGTGCCGCTCCATCCCCTCCAGGCCGTGCCAGGCCAGGTTCACCAGGTGGGCGGCCACCTCGGCCTTGTCCGGCTTGCGGACCTCCAGCCACCACTGGCCGGTCAGCGCGACCATGCCCACCAGCATCTGCGAGTACATCGGGGCCAGCCGCGCGTCGAAGCCCCGGGCCTTGAACTCCAGGCCCAGGATGTCCTCGACCTGGGTGGCGATGTCGCTGATCAGGGAGGCGAAGGTGCCCGTCGACTGGGCGACCGGGGAGTCCCGGACCAGGATCCGGAAGCCGTCCGTCGAGGTGTCGATGTAGTCCATCAGCGCGAATGCCGCCTGCTCCAGCAGCTCGCGCGAGTGCCCCCCGGTCAGCGCCCCCGTCACCATGTCCAGCAGCAGCTGCATCTCGCGGTCGACGACCACGGCGTACAGCCCCTCCTTGCCGCCGAAGTGCTCGTACACCACCGGCTTGGACACCCCGGCCCGCTCGGCGATCTCCTCCACCGAGGTGCCGTCGTAGCCGCGCTCGGCGAACACCGTGCGGCCGATCTCCAGCAGCTGCTCCCGGCGCTGCTTGCCGGTCATCCGCACCCGGCCGCCCCGCCGGCGCGGTGCCGACGCAGCGCCGTCCGCCCCGGCGGTGGCACGCGGACGGTCCTGCGCCGGGCCCGGCGCGGCGTCCGTCCGCGTGCTTTGGTGGCCGCCTGTGCTGTCTGCGCTGCTCCCGTTCACCCCTACATCATGCTGCAGGTGCGCCCTCATGCGGCGCGGCGGGCGGCGATCCGCTGCGCGTCCGGCCAGCGGACGTCCCGGACCCAGCCCGCCAGCTCGAACCAGCGGATCAGCCGGGCCGAGGAGTCGATCTGTCCGCGCAGGACGCCGTGCCGGGCCGAGGTGGGGTCGGCGTGGTGCAGGTTGTGCCAGGACTCGCCGCAGGAGAGCACGGCCAGCCACCAGACGTTCCCGGAGCGGTCCCGGGAGCGGAACGGCCGGCTGCCGAGCGCGTGGCAGATCGAGTTGATCGACCAGGTGACGTGGTGCAGCAGCGCCACCCGGACCAGCGAGCCCCAGAAGAAGGCGGACAGCGCCCCCTGCCAGGAGAACGTGACCAGCCCGCCGACCAGCGGCGGCAGCAGCATCGACACGGTGGTCCAGAGCCAGAACAGCCGGGAGATCCGCCTTATGGCCGGGTCGTCGATCAGATCGGGCGCGTACTTGAGCTGCGGGGTCTGCTCCTCGTCGAAGAGCCAGCCCATGTGCGCCCACCACAGGCCCTTGAGCAGGGCGGGGACGGTCTCGCCGTAGCGCCAGGGCGAGTGCGGGTCGCCGTCCTTGTCGCTGTACCGGTGGTGCTTGCGGTGGTCCGCCACCCAGCGCACCAGCGGGCCCTCGATCGCCAGCGAGCCGGCCACCGCGAGGGCGAGCCGCACCGGCCGGTTGGCCTTGAAGGCGCCGTGGGTGAAGTAGCGGTGGTAGCCGACGGTGATGCCGTGGCAGGTGAGGAAATACATGACGGTGGCGATCGCGAGATCGGTCCAGCCGAGGCCCCACCCCCAGGCCACCGGGACGGCGGCGACCAGGGCGGCGAAGGGGACGGCGATGAACAGCCCCAGCGCGATCCGCTCGGCGGCGCCCTGCCGCTCCCCGCCGCGGGTGGCGGAGAGCAGCTGCGGGTCGGCGCCGTCGGCGGGGTCGCCCGCGGCGGCGGGTGCGCCCGGGGCCGGGGCGGCGCGGTCGGGGGTGTCGGGTCCGGGGGCGGAGGTATTGAGGGGGCGCGCGGAATCGGCGTGCGCCTCGCCGGCCTGGATGGTCATGGGTGTCCCTTGAAGGGGGAGAGGACGGAGGCTACGTGTGCGTAACCTACGGAATCGTAGGTTGTTGGCCGCCATCGAGGGAATACGCCGCCGGGCGGCGCTTGAGTGAATTCACCCGACTGGATGGATGACCTCCCGCGCGCGGGAGGGCCCCCGGGGGAGAGCCGCGAGGAGGTAGATGTGACGGCCCATACCCCGTAGTCTTGGCGCAGCGCGCCCCCCGGTGACGGGAGCGGACGCGCCGGTCCCGGATCGTCTAAGGGCAGGACAGCTGGTTTTGGTCCAGCTTATGGGGGTTCGAATCCTCCTCCGGGAGCCATCTGCGGGCCGGTCGGCCCGGCCCGGTTCGTGGCGGCTCCGTGACGATTCCCGGGGCCGGGAGGCCGGAAATCCTCCGCGCACTATCCTCGAAGCCGCCGGGTCGCCGACGTGCGGGTCCCGTCCCCGGCTGCTCTGCCCTCCCCGTGTAACCGAATGAGGAGCCTCCCCCCGTGAGTGCCAATTCGCCTGCCGCCGTTGTCGTGCTCGCCGCCGGTGGCGGGACCAGGATGAAGTCGAACCGTCTGCCGAAGGTGCTGCACGAGGTGTGCGGGCGGTCGCTGGTCGGCCACGCGGTGTCGGCTGCGGAGGAGTTGACGCCCGGGCAGCTGGTCGTGGTGATCGGGCACATGCGGGAGAAGGTGGCCGAGCACCTGGCGGCGCATCACCCGGGTGCCCGCGCCGTGGTGCAGGCCGAGCAGAACGGCACCGGCCACGCCGTGCGCACCGCCCTGGAGGCGCTGGCGGCCGACGGGATCGAGCTCGACGGCACCGTGATCGTCACCACCGGGGACGCCCCGCTGCTGACCGGCGGGACGCTGCGCGCCCTGGCCGGGGCGCACGCCGAGCAGGGCAACGGCGTCACCGTGCTCACCGCCGTGGTGCCGGAGCCGTTCGGCTACGGCCGGATCCTGCGCGACGAGGCGGACGGCGCGGTCGCCGCGATCGTCGAGGAGAAGGACGCCTCGGACGCCCAGCGGGCGATCGACGAGATCAACTCCGGGGTCTTCGCCTTCGACGCCAAGCTGCTGGTGGGCGCGCTCGCCGAGGTCACCACGGACAACGCGCAGGGCGAGGAGTACCTGACCGACACCCTGGAGATCCTGCGCCGGGCCGGTCACCGGGTGGGCGCGGTCGTCGCCGCCGACTACCGGGACATCCTCGGCATCAACGACCGGGTGCAGCTGGCGCACGCCCGCCGGCTGCTGAACGACCGGCTGCTGGAGCGGGCGATGCGGGCCGGGGTGACCGTGGTGGACCCGGCGACCACCTGGTTCGACGTCCAGGTCTCCTACGAGCCGGACGCGGTGGTGCTGCCCAACACCCAGCTGCAGGGCGCGACCCACCTGGGCGAGGGCTGCGAGGTGGGCCCGAACTCCACCCTCAAGGACACCCGGATCGGCTCCGGCGCCCGTGTGAGCAACACCACCGCGGACGGCGCCGAGGTCGGCGAGCTCGCCACCGCCGGCCCCTACGCCTACCTGCGCCCGGGCGCCCGGCTGGCCCGCAAGGCCAAGGTCGGCACCTATGTCGAGGTGAAGAACTCGGAGCTGGGCGAGGGCGCCAAGGTGCCGCACCTCTCCTACATCGGCGACGCCACCATCGGCGAGGGCACCAACGTCGGCGCGGCCTCGGTCACCGTCAACTACGACGGCGTCAACAAGCACCGCACGGTGATCGGTGCGCACTGCCGGACCGGCTCCGACAACATGTTCATCGCCCCGGTGACGATCGGCGACGGCGCCTACACCGCGGCCGGTTCGGTGATCACCAACGACGTGCCGCCCGGCGGCCTCGGGGTGAGCCGGGCGCAGCAGCGGAACATCGCCGGCTGGGTCGAGCGCAAGCGCCCCGGGACCACGTCGGCGCAGGCCGCCGCCGCGGCGGCGGAGACCGGCGCCGAAGCCCCGACGGAGGCCTGAGCGGAGGGGCGGTGGGCCGGCGGACGGTCCCGGGGCGGACGGTTCGCGCGCGGGCGCGTAACCTTGGGGTCATACGTGCGCCATAGGGCCTACCGCCCCTGTCCCGGCGTACCGACCATTCCCCCGACCCCACTCGCCGGCTGGCGGAAGCCTGCCCTCGGTGCGGACGGGACCGGTGTCAGCAACGCGAGGAGACGGTGGCAGTGAGCGGGATCACGACGTCGGGCGAGAAGAAACTGAAGCTCTTCTCCGGCCGTGCCCACCCGGAGCTGGCGAGGGAGGTGGCCGCGTCGCTGGGGACCGAGCTGGTTCCGACCAAGGCCCTGGACTTCGCCAATGGTGAGATCTACGTCCGCTTCCTGGAGTCGGCGCGTGGCGCCGACTGCTTCGTGATGCAGAGTCACACGGCTCCGATCAACCAGTGGATCATGGAGCAGTTGATCATGATCGACGCTCTGAAGCGGGCCTCCGCCCGGAGCATCACCGCGATCCTGCCGTTCTACGGGTACGCCCGTCAGGACAAGAAGCACCTGGGCCGCGAGCCCATCTCGGCCCGGCTGGTCGCCGACCTGCTGCGCCAGGCCGGCGCCGACCGGCTGATGGCCGTGGACCTGCACACCGCGCAGATCCAGGGCTTCTTCGAGGGCCCGGTGGACCACCTGTTCGCGCTGCCGCTGCTGGCCGACTACGTGGGCGAGCGGGTCGACCGCGCCAAGCTCACCGTGGTCTCGCCGGACGCCGGCCGGGTGAAGGTGGCCGACCAGTGGTGCGACCGGCTGGACGCCCCGCTGGCGATCATCCACAAGCGCCGGGACATCACCCAGGCCAACACCATCCTGTCGGCCGAGGTCGTCGGTGACGTGCAGGACCGGGTCTGCGTCCTGGTGGACGACATGATCGACACCGCCGGCACGATCTGCGCCGCCGCCGACGCGCTGTTCGAGAACGGCGCCGCGGACGTCCTGGTCGCCGCCACCCACGGGGTGCTCTCCGGCCCGGCCGCGGACCGGCTGAAGAACTCCCGGGTCAGCGAGTTCGTGTTCACCAACACCCTGCCGACCCCGGCCTCGCTGCAGCTGGACAAGATCACCACGCTGTCGATCGCCCCCTCCATCGCGGCCGCGATCCGCGAGGTGTTCGAGGAGGGCTCGGTCACCAGCCTCTTCGAGGGCGTGCACTGATTCCAGGCCCCAGGGCGGCGCCCCCGGTCCCTTCGGGGCCGGGGGCGCCGCCGATTTCGCGAGAGGCCGAGGTAGCGGTTAGACTCGTGAAACTGCTCGGCGAGGGATGCCGTGCGCCCGCTTCGCGGGTGCTCGATCCGTGATCGACGCGCTGCCGGCTCCGGTAATCCGGGCTTCCGGCAGAGTCGTTGCGCCGCCGAGTGACCCCCGTTATGAGGGTGTGGTCCCGGCGGTTTTTCGCGTTGCCTGCACCCCCGCGCCAGCTTTCACGAGGAGTGCAGTCGTGTCCGAGATCCGCCTTGCCGCTGAGTCCCGCAACGAGTTCGGCAAGGGTGCCGCCCGTCGCGCCCGCCGCGCCGGCTTCGTCCCCGGTGTCGTCTACGGTCACGGCCACGCGCCGGTTCACCTGAACCTGCCCAGCCACGACCTGATGATGGCCCTGAAGACCCCGAACGCCCTGCTGGTCGTGCCGATCGAGGGCAAGGACGAGTACGTGCTGCCGAAGGCCGTCCAGCGCGAGGCCATCAAGCGCACCATCGAGCACGTCGACCTGCTGCTGGTCAAGCGCGGCGAGAAGGTCACCGTCGAGATCCCGGTCCACACCGAGGGCGAGCTGGCCCCGGGCGGCAACCTGCTGGAGCACGTCCTGCAGGCCCTCCCGATCGAGGCCGAGGCCACCCACCTGCCCGAGTCCGTCACGGTCTCGGTCGAGGGCCTGGAGGCCGGTGCCTCGATCACCGCCGGTGACATCGAGCTGCCCAAGGGCACCACGCTGGCCGTCGAGCCCGGCACCGTCGTGCTGCAGATCATCGGCGCCCAGGCCTCGCAGGCCGACGCCGACGCCGAGGCCGCCGAGGCCGGCGCCGAGGCCTGAGCCTCGCACCCAGCCTGATTCCGCTGCCCCGGCCGCTCCTCTGGAGCGGCCGGGGCAGCGGCGTGTCCGGGATGATGGCGGTGAACATGACCACGAGGAGCGGTGGCCCGGTGAGCGGGCGCAACGAGCGGACGGTCGAGAGGTGCGCGCGGGCGAATGCCCTCGCCGAGCGGAGCGGGACGGGCGCATGAGCGACGAATCGTACGAAGGCCCCTGGCTGGTGGTGGGCCTGGGCAACCCCGGGGAGCAGTACGCCCGGAACCGGCACAACATCGGCTTCATGGTGGTCGACCTGCTGGCCGAGCGGATCGGCGCCAGGTTCAAGGCCCACAAGAGCCGGGCCCAGGTCGCCGAGGGGCGGCTGGCGGGCCGGCGCGTGGTCCTGGCCAAGCCGATGTCGTTCATGAACCTCTCGGGCGGCCCGGTCACCGCGCTGCGCGACTTCTACAAGGTGCCGGCCTCCGCGCTGGTCGCCGTCCACGACGAGCTGGACATCGACTACGCGGCCCTGCGGCTGAAGACCGGCGGCGGTGACAACGGCCACAACGGGCTGAAGTCGATCACCAAGTCCCTCGGCCCCGACTACCACCGGGTGCGGTGCGGGATCGGCCGGCCGCCGGGCCGGATGGAGGTCGCCGACTTCGTGCTCAAGGACTTCTCCAGCACCGAGCGCAAGGAGCTGGACTGGTTCGTGGACCGCTCGGCGGACGCCGTGGAGGCCCTGCTCACGGAGGGGCTGGAGCGGGCCCAGTCGACGTACAACTCCTGATCCGGCGTCAGGAGTCCGCTCGCCGGGGGGCGGGCAGCGGTCCGGCCGCACAACAGTCGTGCAACTTCTGGCCGTCCAAACCTGAACAGGTGTGAGAAGTCGGGACGGATCGGATAGCGTCGGGACAGTACGCGAACGGGGTCTGGGGAGTTCTCGATGCGGAGTTTGCGGCCGGTCCGGCGGTTTCGGCGGATCCGGGTGGTACGGCTGAGGAAGCTCGGACGGCGGGTGGGCACGGCGGGTGCGCTGGGCACCGCGGGCGCGATCGGCGCTGCCGGGGTGCTGCTGGGCGGGGCCGGACCGGCCCACGCCGACCCGGTGTCCGAACCCGGACCGGGTGTGGTGTCCCCGGAGCCGGTCTCGGCGCAGCTCGACCTCGACCTCGATCTCGGCCCCGTGCTCGGCGGCCCGGTCGGCGGTGACGCGGGCCTGCTGGCCGTCGGCGGCGGCCTGGTCGTGGTGGCGGGTGGTGCGGCCCTGTGGATCCGGCGCCACCGCGCGGGCGACGCCGGGGAGTGAGAGGCCGGCAGTGAGACGTGGTCCCGAGGGGCCGGGAACCGGGACGACCGGATCCCGGCCCCTTCGGCTTTTTCCGCGGGGCGTGTCACCCGTTTCCGCCCCGCCGTGCGTCCTGTTGGCATGAAGCGGGAATCGATGCGGTCGGGGGGCCTTGCCGAGGGCACCCGGCAGGACGCGTTCGACGAGTTCGTCTCGGCGCGGTACCAGGCCCTGCTCCGCGGCGCGTTCCTGATCACCGGGGACATCCACGACGCCCGGGACCTGCTGCACGACGCCCTGTCCCGGGTGTACGTGCGGCGCGGGGCGATCCGCGACCCGGGGGCGGCCGAGGGCTACGTCCGCCGGACGATGGTCCGCACCCATGTGTCGCGGTGGCGGCGGACCCGCCGGGAGGTGCTGACACCCCTGCTGCCGGACGCCCCGGCGGCCGCGGTGGATCCGCAGGACGAGGAACTGGAGGCCGCGCTGCGCGCGCTGCCGCCCCGTCAGCGCGCGGCGGTGGTGCTCCGGTACTACGCCGACCTGTCGGTGGCCCAGGTGGCCGAGGAACTCGGCTGCTCCCCGGCGACGGCCAAGACGCATCTGGCACGGGCGATGAGGACGCTCCGGAAGGAGCTGGCACCGGTGAGGGAGATGGTGGGTCATGACCGCTGAGGACAGGGGCAGGGAGACGGACGGGCGCCGGGACCCGTTCGGGGACGGCACCGAGCCGGGCCGGTTCGAGCAGGAGCTGGTCGTCCGGCTGGCGGTGCGGGCGGGGGAGGTGGGCGGCGGTCCGCCGCCGGCCGGACTGCGGGAGGCCGGCCGGCGCCGGGCGCGGCGGCGGAGGGTGGCGCGGTCGGGGTCGGCGGCGGTGGTGCTGGTGCTCGGGGCGGGTCTGGTGACCCAGCTCGGCGGATCCGGTCAGGCCGACGGCACGACGGCGCTCGGCGGGGTGGGCCTGGTCTCGCCGAGCCCGTCGGACGGTGCGCGGGGAGTTCCGTGGACCCCAGGCCGCTCGCCGTCCTCCTCGTCGTCGACGCCGGCCGAGGCGATGTTCGGGACGATCGGCCCCTGCGTCGGTGGGCCTGCCACCCGGCGACTGCCGCCGTGGACGGCGGCGGCGAGCACCCGGATCGACCCGGCCCGGGAGGGGACGCCGTTCGTCCCCAGCACGACCGGTAAGCCCTCGTCGGGCCTTCCGGTGCCGTCCTCGTCGGTTCCGGTCCCGTCCTCGTCGGCTCCGGTCCCGGGCAGCGGTTCGCCGTCGGGGCACGGGCTGCTCGAAGCGTCCGTGCAGGTCCGCAGGCTCGGCGCACTGCAGTTCCCCGACCAGTACTTCGGGGTCTGCTCCGACTTCCTGACGAACGAGGTGTTCGTGCAGCGGGTGGCGGGCAGCGGCCTGGACCAGGCCGTTCTCCGTGAGGTGTCCGCCCCCGGGGCGACGTTCCGGTTCGTCGACGTGCCCGGCTCACTGCGGCACTTCCAGGAGCTGCGGCAGCGGATCCTCGACGACGCCGGCTACTGGACGGCGCGCGGGGTGACCGTCGAGGAGGTGGTGATCTCCGAGGACGGTGCCGGGGTGCAGGTGTACTCGCCGCAGGCGCTGACGGCCCGCGCCGAGATCGTCGCCCGGTACGGACCGGAGGTCCTGGAGGTACGGCCGGACTGACTCGCGGTCGCGCGGGGCGGTCCGGATCGGGGGAGGGCCCCGCGGCGCGTGCACACGCGCCGCGGGGCCCTGTGGTGTCCCGGGGGGCCGGTCAGCCGGTGTTGCGCAGACCGGCGGCGATGCCGTTGACGGTCAGCAGCAGGGCGCGGGCCCGCAGCGGGTCCTCCGTGCGGCCGGTGGCGACCTCCTCGCGCTGCCGGCGCAGCAGCGCGACCTGGAGGTAGGAGATCGGGTCGAGGTAGGCGTCGCGGACCGCGAAGGTCTGCTTGAGCACCGGGTTGTGCTCCAGCAGCTCGTTCTCCCCGGTCAGCCGCAGCACCTCGCGCAGGGTGAGGTCGTGCTCGGCCTGGATCTGGTCGAAGACGTGCTGCAGCTCGGCGGGCACCAGCTGCTCGACGTAGTGGCGGGCGATCCGCAGGTCCGTCTTGGCCAGCGTCATGGCGACGTTGGAGAGGAAGTTGCGGAAGAAGTGCCACTGGCCGTACATCTCGTCCAGCACGTCGCCCAGGCCCGCCTCGCGGGCGGCGGCCAGGCCGGCGCCGACGCCGTACCAGCCGGGGACGATCTGGCGGGACTGGGTCCAGCCGAACACCCACGGGATGGCCCGCAGGCCGTCCAGGCCGGCGCCCGAGTCGGGGCGGCGGGACGGGCGGGAGCCCAGGTGCAGCGAGGCGAGCTGGTCGACCGGGGTGGCGGCGAAGAAGTACTTCGGCAGGTCCTCCTGCTCGACCAGGGCCCGGTAGGAGGTGTGCGCGGCCTCGGAGACCCGGTCCATGGCGGCGTCCCAGCGGGCCAGCTCCTCGGGGGCCTGGCGCGGGGCGGTGTGCAGCGCGGAGGCGGCCAGCGTGGCGGAGATGGTGAGTTCGAGGTTCTCCCGGGCCAGCGAGGGCAGCAGGTACTTGTCGGAGATGACCTCGCCCTGCTCGGTCACCTTGATCTCGCCCTCCAGGGTGCCCCAGGGCTGGGCCAGGATGGCCTCGTGCGAGGGGCCGCCGCCGCGGCCGACGGTGCCGCCCCGGCCGTGGAAGAGCCGCAGCCGGATGCCGTACCGGTGGGCGACGTCGCGCAGCCGGCGCTGGGCGCGGTGGATCTCCCACTGGGAGGTGGTGATGCCGCCGAACTTGGAGGAGTCGGAGTAGCCGAGCATGACCTCCTGGACGTCGCCGCGCAGCGAGACGAGCAGCCGGTAGGAGGGGTCGGACAGCATCTCGTCGAGGATCCGGTCGGCCTGCTGGAGCTCGTCGGTGGTCTCCAGCAGCGGCACGATGCCGATCTTGGCGATCCCGGCGTGCAGGTCGATCAGGCCGGCCTCGCGGGCCAGCACGGTGGCGGCGAAGACGTCGTCGGCGCCCTGGCACATCGAGATGATGTAGGACTCGACGATCTCGTCGCCGAACCGGTCGAAGCCCTCGCGGATGGTGGTGAAGACACCGAGGGTCTTGGCGCCGGCGGGGTCCAGCGGGGCCGGGGTGGGGGCGAGCGGGCGGCGCGAGCGCAGCTCCTTGGCGAGCAGCCGTTGGCGGTACTCGCGCGGCATGTCGGCGTAGCGCCAGGCCTCCTCGCCGAGCCGGTCGAAGAGCTGGCCGAGCGCGTGGTGGTGGGCCTCGGCGTGCTCGCGGACGTCCATGGTGGCGAGCTGCAGGCCGAATGCCTCGACGGTGCGGATGGCGCGGGCGAGCCGGCCGTCGGCGATCAGCCCGCCGCGGTGGGCGCGCAGCGAGTCCTGGATCAGCCGCAGGTCGGCGACCAGTTCGCGGGTGCCGAGGTAGTCGCGGCCCGCGACGTGCGGGGTGCCGCCGGCCAGCCGCTCGCGGGTGTTCTCCAGCTTGAGCCGGATGCAGGTGGCCTTGAGCCGGTACGGCTCCTCGGCGTTCATCCGCTTGTAGCGGGGGCTCAGCTCGGGCAGCAGCGCGAGGTCGGCGTTGAGCGAGGAGAGCAGCTCGGGGGAGGCGCCGGCCAGCCGCTCCGAGGTGGAGAGGGTGCCGCGCAGGTCGTCGATGGCGGCGAGGGCGTCCTTGATGCCGTACTCGTGCTGGAGGTTGAGGACGTCCCAGGTGACCTGCGGGGTGACGTTGGGGTTGCCGTCGCGGTCGCCGCCGATCCAGGTGCCGAAGGTCAGCGGGCGGACGCCCTCGGGCAGCTCCAGGCCGACCCGGGCGAGCTCCTCCTGGAGCTCCTCCAGGACCTGCGGGACGGCGTCGCGGTAGAGCTCGTCGAGGTAGTAGACGGCGTTGCGGGCCTCGTCGGTGGGCTCGGGGCGGGCGATGCGCAGCTCGTCGGTCTGCCACAGCAGGTCGATCACCTCGGCGAGGCGGCGGTCGGCCTGGCGGCGGGCGGAGGAGGTGCGGGCCGGGTCGGCGTGGGAGAGGCCGGCGGCGAGTTCCTCGCGGTGGATGCGGTCGAGCAGCTCGCCGATCCGGCGGAGCTTGTTGAGGACGCTGCGGCGGGCGGCCTCGGTCGGGTGCGCGGTGAAGACCGGGCGGACGGCGAGGTGGGCCAGGGTGTCCCGGAGGTGCTTGGGGTCGGCCTCGGCCAGCTGGTCGGCGGTCTGCGCGAGCAGCGAGCCCTCGCGGGCGCGGCGGGTGGCGAACTCGCGGCCGCGGTGCACCTGCTCGGTGACGTTGGCGAGGTGGAAGTAGGTGGAGAAGGCCCGGACCAGCTTGGCGGCGGTCTCCAGGTCGATGTCGGAGAGCAGTTCGGCAGTGGCCTCGCCGTTGGTGCGGCTGAGCAGTCGGACCTGTTCGACCAGGCCGAGCAGCTGGGGGCCTTCCTGGCGGACCAGGGTTTCGCCGAGCAGGTCGCCGAGGCGACGGATGTCCGCGCGCAGCGCGGCGTTGTCGGCGTCGACGGGGGTCGGGCTGTCCGCCGGGCTGGGGACCGGAGCGGTCACGGCTGGCTCCCTCGGGGTGGTGGGGTGTTCGGCAACGGCTCATCGTCACAGGGCCGTCCCGCGTGTGGCGGGTGTGACGCGTGCGGACCGCGCTGTCCGACGCGACCAGCATAGGTGTCGGGAGGTGCGGTGTCCGCGAAGTGGCCGGATGGCGGACAGCCATGCCCCGGGACCGTATGTGGTCTGGACCACTTACGGCCGGGCCGGGGGTCGCCGGAGGGCGGTGGGGGAGCGGTCCGGGAGCGGTCGGGGGAGGAGCCGGGGGAGGAGCCGGGGAGGCGTCGGGGGGCCGCCGCCGGGCGTGTCCGGCCGCGACCCGGTGGGGCCGCGGCAGGGGCGCGCCGTAGTCTGTGGGGCATGAGCAAGTCGCCTGGGGAGCGCGCGCGGGGCCGGTCGTCGTTCTTGTGGTGGCCGAGGCGGCGCAGCGCCCTCCTGGACGCCGGACTCGCCGCCGTGGCGGCGCTGGAGTGCGCCGCCAGCTCGGTCACGTACATCGGCGGCCGGATCCACCTCGGACTGGTGGCCGAGCTCGGGATCGCGCTGTTCGGCGCGCTGGTCGGCGCCAGCCTGGTGGTCCGCCGGCGCTGGCCCGCCGTGCCGGTGGTGGTGGCGCTGATCGTGATGCCCGGGGTGCCCGGCATGGTGCTGCTGCTGGTGGCGCTGTACACGCTGGCCGCGACCTGGGAGTGGCCCTCGCGCCGGCGGCGGGTGGTGGCGCTCTCCGCGCTCGCCTACGCCGAGACCGCCGGGGTGATCCTGCTCTCGATGGTCGACCCCGGCGATCCGACGATCGAGCAGCCGCCGTTCTGGGGCCAGCTGGTGCTGGCGCTGCTGGTGGCCGCCGGTGCGACCGTGGCCCCGGTGGTGACCGGTCTCTACGTCGGGGCGCGGCGGCGGCTGATCGAGTCGCTGAAGGACCGCGCGCACGGCCTGGAGACCGAGCTGGACCTGCTGGCCGAGCAGGCCAGGGAGCGCGCCCGCCGGGCCCGGCTGGAGGAGCGCACCCGGATCGCCCGGGAGATGCACGACGTGGTCGCGCACCGGGTCTCGCTGATGGTGGTGCACGCCGGGGCGCTGGAGCGGATCGTGGCCAAGGACCCGGAGCGGGCGGCGCAGAGCGCCAAGCTGATGGGCGAGGTCGGCCGGCAGGCGCTGAACGAGCTGCGGGAGATCCTCGGCGTGCTGCGGATGTCCGAGGAGAGCGCGGTCGAGCCGGACTCGCTGACCGCGCTGCCGCGGCTGGTGGACCAGTCCCGGGCGGCCGGCATGGCCGTCACCCTGACGGTCAGCGGCAGCCGGCAGGAGTTCACCGGCGAGGCCGAGCAGACCGCCTACCGGGTGGTGCAGGAGGGGCTGACCAACGCGCACAAGCACGCGGGCGGCGCCCAGGTGTCGGTGCTGCTCGCGTACGCGCCGAACGGCGTGCGGGTCAGCGTGGTGAACGCCTGCCCGGGCGGCGAGCGGGCCGCGGCCGCGCTGCCCAGTGGCGGCAACGGGCTGGTCGGGATGCGCGAGCGGGTGGTCGCGCTCGGGGGCACCTTCTCGGCGGGGCCGGAGCGGGACGGCGGCTTCCGGGTGGAGGCGGTCCTGCCGTCCCGGCTGGCGGTCCGCCAGGACCGCCTGGTCTAGCGCCCGGTCCGGCGCCCGGTCCAGCGCCTGGTCCATGGCCTGTCTCCAGCGCCGGTCTCCAGAGCCGGTCGTTCGGACCCGCCCTCGCGATCGCCCGGCTCAGCCGGCGTCCTCGGCGGTGCGCAGCCGTTCCGGGGCGGTGCCCAGGACCAGGGCGGAGATCGCCCGGTCGACGCTGTCGCCGAGGAACCACTCGCCGGTGTGGTCCAGGCTGAAGACCCGGCCCTCCTCGTCGATCGCCAGCAGCGCCTGCCCGTACGCCTCCTCGCCCAGCGGGGCGACCCGGGTGTCCAGGGCGCGGCCCAGGTCGGCCAGGGTGCGGGGCTGGTGCAGGCCGCACAGTGGGTCGACCAGGAACGGGGTGCGGGCCAGCTGCCGTCCGGGGCCGACCAGGTCGAAGGCGAGGCCGCCGAACTCGGCCCAGGCCTCCACCGCAGCCGGGAACACCGCGTGCGGGACGCCGGTCGGGCCGCCGTGGCCGGCCAGGGTGTCGGCCCACTCCTCGGCCTGGCGGATCTGCCAGCGTCCGGGGTGCCAGCCGGCCGCCTTCAGCTCGGCGGCGACATCGGCCGGGAAGCGCGGAC
>NZ_JZWY01000402.1:0-393 GCF_000966955.1 Streptomyces sp. NRRL S-495 | reverse complement strand
CCTCTGGGCGTTCTCCTCCCTGCGCACCCCACCCGGCGCCGGCGCCCACTACCGCGCCCGCCGCGAACACGGAGACTGGCACGCCGCCGCCCAACGCCACCTCTTCAGCCGCCTGCTCGGACAGCTCCACCACTGCCTCCAGCACCACGAACCCTTCGACGAGAACACCGCCTCCCCACCCCGGCCCTCACCGCAGTGGCAGCCTGACCATCAGCTTCGCTCCCCGTGAGTGCTGCACAGCCTCAGCCGTTGACACCCCGGTGAGGCAGACTGCCCATCATGACAACAGCTGATCACGACGTCCTGACCTCATGGAGCCGCATCGGCACCTGGCTCACCGCGCACACCCAACGAGGCCCGGCGAGGCCGACGTCAGATGCCGCGCGCCTGGAC
>NZ_JZWY01000401.1:0-1059 GCF_000966955.1 Streptomyces sp. NRRL S-495 | reverse complement strand
GGACGCGTTCGAGGCCGACCTCGGCCAGCCCCTGCCCGCCGACCTGCGGGCCTGGTGGCTGCTGCCCAATGTCAGCTCGGACCACTGGATTCCGGAGGCGTTCGCCCCCGTCTCGCTGGACGAGGCCTTGGAGACCCACGCGATCTGGCTCCTGGTCGCCCAGCAGGAAGGCGACTCGTTCGACGAAAACGGCCGGCCCGAGACCCGCTACCTTCGCGAGTTCATGCCGATCGCGCTGAGCCCCGGCGGCGACGGACTGATCGTCGACATGCGACCCGGCGACACCCACGGCGCGGTGCTCCTCTGGGACCACGAGACCTGGACCCTGGACATCCCCCAGTGGACCTCCGTCACCTCGATGCTCCAGGACATCGCCCAGGCGTTGGAGGGCGGCACGCCAGCGCTATTGAGCCACGCAACCCTCGGCGGCTCCCAGGAACCCAGCTCCGCCACAATCGACGGCGCACAGGATCTCACCTGGCAACCCACCGCCGCATGACCAGCCGGACCACCTTGCCCCAGCCAGCCACAGCGGTCGATCATTCGCGGATGAGACCAGAAGTGCAGGCGTTCGTCGCCGACGGCCAGCTCCCTGACTGGGACACCGACGACGAAGAGGCGGTCGACCGTCGCCATGGCCAACTCGAAGCCATCCCCCGACCGGTGACAGCTACGGAAGCAGCCGCACTTGCCGCATGCTTCGGCCCGGACGACTGCTTTGGCGTCGCCTGGACCCTGCTGCACCTGATCGAGACCGCCCCCGGTCCAACTCCCGACATCCCACGACCAGGACCCGACGCCGACGACTGGCACCACGTCCTCTGGCAGCGCTGGGGAAACCCCGACGACCACGACGCCAACTTGACGCGTTAACCCCGTGCGATGTCTGCGGTTCTTGCCTGGCTTCCAAGGTTTCCGGAGCGAGCCGCGGGTGCCTCTCCAAGGTGTCCGGGAGAGCCTTCCAAGGTGAGCATCAAGGTGTGTACCAGGCTGTCACGCCCGAACCGGGCAGCACCCGCGGGCCCACGAACTGCGGGCACTCCAACCGGTTCTTGGCCG
>NZ_JZWY01000400.1:0-328 GCF_000966955.1 Streptomyces sp. NRRL S-495 | reverse complement strand
GCCGGCATTCTCCTCAAGTTCGAGCGGCGGCGGGGCCAAGCGGAGGCGGCCTCGCGGCCGTCCGGCCCGCCCCCGCGCGGCGGCGACAGCTGGCAACGACCGGAACGGTGGAACCGACCGACCATCGCCTCTGCCCTGGCCGGGACCGCCCCCGACGGCTCCCCGCCCGGACGCCTGTCGAGCTGAGCACGTGCCGTCGAGTCAGGCATGTGAGGCGACTTCAGGAGGCGAGCACCACTGCGTTCCATGCCTCCCAGATCAAAGTCAGTGGGAGGAAGACGGGGAGGAAGACCCCACCGATGACCCGGAAGGGCGGCCTGCCGTACCC
>NZ_JZWY01000399.1:0-4519 GCF_000966955.1 Streptomyces sp. NRRL S-495 | reverse complement strand
GGCCTGCCGTACCCCTTCCACCGGAAGAGCATCGCCGCAGGCCCGAGGAACACCGCGGCCAGAGCGGCGACGATGGGGGGCCCGATGAGGGCCATTGGATCGTCTCTGACGATCATCGGGCTACTTCCGAATGCAACAAGGCCGAGTCCGATCACGAGGAAGCAGCTTCCCGTGATCAGGCGCCCTGCACGCGCCATCCGGGACACCGGCGCCGTCGTTCCAGTCGGCGCGGCGGTCATGGTCGATGGCCGGGGTGAGTGCGACGGCATCAGTGGCACCGCCGTGATCATGGGCGTGCCGGCGCGCAGAACAGCCAGGGTGCTGTCAACGGTCGGCCGACCGTCTGGGTTCTTGGCGGGGAGCGCGGTGATGAGGGAGGCGAGGACGGGGCCGGCATGCCGCATCGGCGGCGGATCGTGGAGGGCGATCGCGGCGATGGTGGCCGTGGGGGTCTCGCGCCGGAACGGGGAGATACCCTCCACTGCCTCGTACAGGGTCACCCCCAGCGAGAACAGGTCGCCGGCGGCCTGGTCCTGGGCCCCCCGGAAGCGTTCGGGGGCCATGTACTCGACGGAGCCGATGACACCTCCGGTGGTGGTGAGTCTGGTGTCGGTCTCGTGGACGGCGATGCCGAAGTCGGTGAGCAGTACCTGGCCGTCGTCGGTGAGCAGCACGTTGGCGGGCTTGTCGCGGTGCACGATCCCGGCGGTGTGGGCGGCTTTCAGCGCCTTGAGCAGTGCGGCCGTGACCTCGGCTGCGCGTGGGGCGGGCAGCGGTCCGTCGGTGCGTAGGAGCTCTGCCAGGGATCGTCCCTCGACCAGGCGCATCACGATCCAGGGAGTGCCGTCTTCGACGACCACGTCGTGGACAGCGACGATGTGCGGGTGATCGCGTAGCTTGGCGGCGTTGCGGGCTTCCCGCGCAGCCCGCAGCACCCGCTCACGGCGCTCCGCACCGGAATCGGGGGCTGCCTGCTGCGGCAGCGCCCGGCACAGGCTGCGGGACCGAAGCTCGCTGATGGGTCTGCTGGCCCGTCAGGGCCGCATAGACGAAGCTGTCGAGACCGGCCTTCCGGCGTGCCGGGACCACGACAACGGTCACGTCGTCCACTGGATCCTCGAGCTGCTCGTCACCGACGGCCGTCCCGGCCGGGCGCTCGAGGTGCTCGACAACCTCACCGGTGGGTGGGTGGACGGGCACCCCGAGGATGTCCAGCACCTGCGCCTGTGGCTGCTCGGACAGGCCGGCCGCCACCAGGAGGGCATCGCCCTCGCCACGGCCCTGCCCAGGGACGAACCCGGCCTGTGGGACAGCATCCTCGCGGACCTCCTCGAAGCGGACGGCCGGGCCGAGGAGGCCATCGCTGTGCTGTGCTCCTCCCCGCACCGCAACGCGGCCGAATCCCTGGCCGGGATTCTGGTGCGCACCGGTCGGCCCGCCGAAGCCGTCGCCGTCATCCCCTCCACCGCCGAGCAGCGCGCGGCGTACGAACGGGCTGAACGCCAGTGGAAGGAGGCGGACCCCTGGGGTGTAGCCGCCGCGCTCGCCCGGACGGAGCAGGACGAGAAGCAGCCGGAGGGCCAGGGCCAGCAACGGGCTGCCCCCGACGCCGTGATGACAATCCGCGCGAGAACTGCGCGCCGGTGAGGAGCAACGCGAGCGGACGGTGGCGGTGCCGAAGTCCGTCACAGGTCGGCCGGCTTCGAGGGCCGGGGTACGTCAGGCCTGCTGTTACCTCGCGGTCACGGGTACGCAGGCGGGCGGGCGGTGGGGCAGGGCCGGGCAGCCGCTGTCGCCGACCGGGTCGGTGACAGCGTCGAAGAGCTCCCGGGCGCATTGTGGCCGGCCGGCCGCCGGATCCGGTCCGGCGGGAGGCGGGGCCGGAGGAGGAGCTTCTGCCGGGGCTTGCGCGCGGGCCGGGAAACCGGGCGGCGTGCGGCGGCAGGGCATTGACACGCAGTCCGGCCGGGCGCGGCGGAGCGGGCGCGGAACTGCCAGGGCGGCCGTAGGTCGGTCGCTGCTGTCGGACGGCGGGGGCGATGGCCGTCGATGACCGGCTGCCCTGTCCCGGACCGGCCCGCCGGGGACCTCACCCGCGACGTCGCGACGTCGGGTCGCGCGAAAGGCCTTGGTGGCGCTGGCGGTTCCTTGGTGCAATGGCTGCCGTGACGACTCCCTTCACGATCCACCGACCCGAGTTCCTGCGCCTGACGGGTCTGCTCGACCCGGCAGTGCCGGCGGCCAGCGTGTTGTCGACGTGGGACGCGGGCGAGTGGGGGATGGCCGTCGGGGATCTCGCCGAGCAGTTCTCCGGATACCACACACCGCTGGCGGGTGCGGACCGGGCAGCCCTCCTGGCCCTGGCCGAGGTGTTCGGCGGGTCGGCCAAAGCCGCGTCGGCACTCCGCTGGTGCCCCGACCCCCAGGCGGACACCGAGCGGTGGTAGGAGGTCGAGGACTCGCCCCGGGCCGTGGCCCTCGCGGGCGAACTGCGCCGGGAAGTCGCACCGGGCCACCCGCTCCACGGCATCGCGCTCACCCCCTGGCTGGAGTGCGGGGCCTGCGACGACGTCCTGGTGCGCCTCGACGACGAGAACGCCCTGCCCGGCACGGGCCCCTACCGGGTCGCCGTCGTGCGGCCGACCTGGTCCCGCGGCCCCGAGACCCCGCCGTGGCCCGCGACAGCCGTCTTCGACCGGGCACTGGACGCCCTCGACCGACTCGAGTCCTGCTCCCCCACCGCGGACTGAGCCACCGGCCAGCGTCCGCGGCCGACCGAACCCGCCGGGCCACCCGGCCGTGCCCCGGCCGGCACGAACGCCTGCCCCTGCCGGGCATCGAGCCAGGGCTGCCCCGGCACAGCCCTCGATCAGGCAGGCTGCCGCCGCGCCGGGTCCGGGGGTGTCGTGATCGATCCGCTCTCCCACCGCAGTGGTGCCAGCCCCACGCAGGACCGGTTCGTGGATACCAGTCGCTGAGTTCCGAGGGCATCGGCACCGGCGTGTCGAGGGCCCTGTACCGGTGCCTCAGGACCGCATTGGCGGAGCCGATATCGTCCTGGCATGACGCATGGGTTCGATATGGTGCGGTCACTCGCTGCGGGTGTTGAAGGCCGCAGGGGTGCCTGGGAGTTCATCCGCGGGTTCGTCGCGAACTGGTCGGAGCCTCTCGATGACGACGACGGCTGGGGCGAAGCGGATCTCGTGGCAGCGGAGGAGAGGCTCGGCGTCCGACTGCCGCTGGCGCTTCGAGAGGTGTATCTGCTACTCGGTCGGCGTCGGGACCTGACCAGCAACCATGACGTCCTGCTCGGCCCGTCCGAGCTGTACGTGGACGAGGCCGGGGAAGCACTGGTCTTCCGACACGAGAACCAGGGGGCTGCTTCCTGGGGGATCCTCCTCGACAGTCTGGTGGACGACGACCCTGCTGTGTTCATCAGGGCCGACTTGGCCGACAAGGCTGCCGAATGCTGGGAGAGCTGGCTGGAGCGGCTGTCCCTGTGCTTCATCGAGATCGTGCTGTCGGAATCCCTGCAGGCCGGCGGCGAGCTCTGCGACTTTCTGAGCGACTTCGACGACCACGGCGTCGACCTGCTGGAAAAGAACTGCACCCGGCTGGCGTTCCCGACCTATCCGATGGGTGAGGAAGAGCACCCCATCCGTTGGTTCCTCGGCCGTGACGTGCTCCTGCGTGACGACGACGGCATGGCTCTGCTGGCCCGCGGCCGCACCGAAGCAGCCCTCGACGCAATACGTGGCCTGCTCCCGGGCGAGTGGCTGAACGACCACCGGTAGATCACGTTCCGACCTTCTGCCGTCCGCCCCGCGCCGGCTGATCGGATTCGCCCGTCCGCGGGAGGCCGGCCGACCGCGGCCTGCGGCTCCGGGCGGGCGCGGATGGTGGCGAGACGGTAGGAACCGGTGCCGGTCTCGACGATGCCGCCACCGAAGGTGAGGCGGTCGACGACGGCAGCGCGAGGACGCGGGTCGGTGAAGGTCCTCGTCCGGCCGGACAGGGCTTCGTTCGAGGCGACAGCCACGCGGGCGGGACGCTCCTGGCGCAGCAGCCGGGCGATCAGCTCGTCGGCGCCCGTGGGAGCATGCCTCGGGCGGGGCGGCAGCGACCTCCCCGGACGGACCGAACGAAGGGTTGCTCACATGGGGAACATATCGGCCGAGCGGCGTCGCATCCTGCAGTCGCCTCCGCCCGCGCTTGTCGCGCAGGCGGCGGCGAACCCCGGCGGATCGGTTGCGGTGATCGATCCCGACCTGGTCGGCGACCCCAACGGCTACATCCCGGGGGAAGCGGTCCAGGGCGCCTGGCGGGTCGGCACGGACGGGAAGCTGACCGGGGAGTTCGTGGAGAATCCGAACTACGGCACGCCCAAGGACGACGTCGCCGCGCTCACGGACTCCGAGCACTGGTTGGACTGGCTCGGCCCGCACTCCGCCGTCGCGGTGCGCGACTCCATCGCGGAGATCCTTGACGAACAGGTGTCCGGCGCAACCCTGGAGTGGCT
>NZ_JZWY01000398.1:0-15092 GCF_000966955.1 Streptomyces sp. NRRL S-495 | reverse complement strand
ACCGCATGATCGTCACGCGGGCCGGCATCGCCGTGTCCTTCGCGCTCTCCGTCATCAGCCCGGGACGCAAGCGGGAGATCCTCCAGGGCGCGTTCTCCTGGGCCGCCGTCGGACTCGACCGGCCGGGCGAGCGCAAGGACCAGGTCTGGCTCGACCTAGGAGCCGACCTGGACTGGGCCGAGACCGAACTCCGGAACCGGATCTACCACGTCAACCAGTCCCCTGTCTCCGGCCCCACCGCCTGAGCGACCAGGAGACGCCGGACCGGTCGGAGCAGGCGCAACGGGCCCGGACCCTGGCTCCGATGCATGAGGTGTCCGGCCGGGCGCCGTACGAGGCGGCCGAGGTGGACGTGCGCCCAACGTGGAAGGTCCAGCGGCTCGGTGCGCTCCCGCGCCGTCCGCGGCTGCTGATCGCCCACCAAGTGCGGCCCCGAACTCTCTGCTCCTGGCCCCAGGCCCTGTGGAACTGCCCCGCCGGTCCCCACCGAGCCGACCTTCTGTGCCTGCCCTTCCTGCTCCCCCGGTCGCCGGTCGTGGACGGCGCAGCGCTTTCAGGTCCATGACGCCGGGCCGGCGGCCCGGTGGTGCTGTGGGTGGGGCCGCCGTACCGGGGACCGCCGCCGACCACCGGTACCGGGGCGGAGCTTCGCCGGGGCGGTGGGCCCGGCCCGGCGGCCGTGGACGGTCGGGGCGTCCGTGACGCGGGGCGTGAGCGGCCGAATCGGGTGCGGCCGGTGACGGCGTTGCGGTACCGGTCGGGGCGAGTGTCATGGCGAGGGCCTGTGGGCGGTACGGCGCGTCGCTCTACCCCTTCGGACAGGGCACCATAGCGGGCGCGGAACAGCTCGCGCCGGTCCTCGACGACGGCGCCCCCCACACCTGCCCCGAACCGGCCCGTGCCTGCCCCGTCATCCCTGAGGACTCCGAGACCGAACCCACCACCGGCCCGAGTGGCCCGTACCCGGCTGGCGGCTCCCGGGCGGTCGCGCCGACGGCTGGACGCGGACGAGCTGTTCACCGACCTGGAGAAACGGCTGGAGGCGCTGGACCGCATGTCGGCGCCACCCGTCAGCCGGGACATGGCCGTCGCCCAGCTGAAGAAGGCGCTGCCCGACCCGCTGCGACGGATCGACCTGTTCGACCTGGTCCAGCGGCACACTCTGCAGGTCGTCGATGCAGCGGCCGAGCACCCAGTGCTCGGTGACAACGACGCGTTCGGGCAGGCTGTCGAGGGCTACAGGACCGATACGGACACGCTGCTGCACCTCCTGGCGGCCGGCGTCTTCCACGACGACGGCACTCACGACGCGCTGTGGCTCGCCACGACCCGCGGTACTCCTCCCGGGCGCTACCAGGAGCACTTCGAGAAGCTGCGGCACTACCCCGCCCTGCTCGCCACCTGGACGATGGGCATCGCCGCCGTCCTCGCCCACCGCGAGGAGTTCATCGCCGACCTGCTGACAAAGCCGGTCTGGACACCGCCGACCGACGGCCGCCGTCGTGAGGAGCCGAGCTGGTACCTCAACCCCTGGAACGTCCTGTACGGCGACAGCATCCACATCGTCAGCCACACAGAGGACGGCGGGAGGTTCATCTATCCCCACAGCAGGCTGCTCAACGCGGCCGTCCGCGAGCCCCTGCTCGCGATCGAACCCGACGACCGCGCGTTCGAGGCCGCGAGCGTCCGCTTCCAGTTCCTCGCCTCACTCGTCGGCATGGACACCGCCACCGACTGGCGCCGCGGCCCTTGCCCGGAGAGTTCCTCCTCGACCACTGGTGGGGCTACGACCGCAACGGCCTGGCCGCCGAGATCCAGCAGGAGATCACCACCGACTGGTCCCTCCTGCGAGCAGGCGCCTTCGCCAGCGACATCGAACGAGCCAACGCGGCCCTCGCCGCACTCACCGAATGGCGGGCCAAGCGTCCGCAGCGGTGAACGATCGCAGCGCGAGTACCAGGGAGCGGTCGGCGGCGAACAGCGAAACAGTGGGCCACGCCCGGGCAGGTCAGCCCTTCTGGCACGTGCGACGCATGTCCGTCTTTGACCCGACGGGGTGGCCGGCGGCGATGCCGGGTTTTCCACCCTCGATCCAGCGGGCCCGGCGACATCCGGGAAGCCCGCCGCCCGGCTCGAGGAAGTCCACCTCATCTCCGCCACCCGGCTGGACATGAATGAGGTTATGTCAGGCTGCGGCGCTCCGGGAAGCCCGGGCGCGGGCGAGCTCCTCGCGCAGCACGCGGTTCTTGCGGATCAGGTCCGCGATCAGGCGCTTGTCCCGGGCAGTGGATTTCTCGGCGTTCACTCGCAGGTCCGGCAGCTGCTCGAGAAGGTCGGGATCTGCGCCGGCACACTGAAGGGCGTCGATGAGGCCCTCCAGGTTCCAGAGCGTGGGGAGACGGAATCCGCGGAGGTATCGCGAGAGGGTCCCCGGGCTGCAGTTGCTCAGGGAGGCGAGTTGGCGCTGAGAGAGTTCGGTGCCGGCCATGGCCTGCTGCAACGTCTTGACGAAGGCAGCCCGTTCCGCCGGGATGCCGTCCACCATCGGCCAACTCCGTTTATCCCTCTCGTCGAACGGCGCATCGGCGGCTGCCACGGGCACGGCGACGCCGGGCGCACCGGGGCCGCCGTCGTCCTGTGGACGAGGTGGGCGCCGGGCTTCCTCCTGAGCCCGCAAGCGGTGGTACGTGGCGAGCCAAGCCTTCACCTCGTTGGAGTCCGGTGCGGAGTTGGGCAGGCACGCGGCGACGAATGAGCGGACGGCATATGCAGTGGGAAGCACGATGCGGGCGGGGCTGGCGGCCTCGCACAGGGTGGACGGTGCTACCTGGACACGGCGCGCCATAGCGTGGAAGGAGGGGCTACCCGCCCAGATCCTGAGCTCGCGCAGAGCCTGCAGGAAGCCCGGAACGGTGCGAACGCCGTGTGAGGTACGCGGCTGGTTGAGGACCCGGTAACGGTTGGCGGGTTCGTCCTGGTGCCGGGCGATCAGCCACTGCTCGCGCCAGTGGTCGTGATCGCCACCGCAGGCGACGGCGTAGGCGAGGGTGACGTCCAGACTCGGCAGCCGCTGGCCGGAGGTGGCCTGGGACAGCACGGTCGGACCGTAGCCGGCCTGGCGTGCGATCGCCCGCAGAGTAGGGTTCCCGGCAGTCCGGCGCAGGGTGCGCAACTGCTCGGCGAAGACCCGGTACGGGGCGTCCAGGGGGATGGGGTTCTCGGGGCGGGGCACGCGCTTCTCCTGTCCTGCGAGCGGGGGCGCCGCGTGCTGGGGCGCCCCCGCTGGGCCGGGGTCAGGGGTCAGCTGGTGCGAGCCAGGTCGCGGGCGGCGGCGCCGATCGCGACGACGGCGGCGGTCGCGGAGGCGATGTCGTGGCCGCAGGCGAGGATCACGATGACGATTACGGCGAGCGGCAGGACAGCCGGCACGGCCAGGTGCCGGCCCGAGGGCAGCGCGATGTCCAGGCAGGAGGGTGCAGTGGTGGTGGGGAGGGTGTTCACGGTGGTCACGTTCCTTTGATCCGGGCTTGTGATGCGTTGCGGCCCGGGATTGCCGCCCGGGCCGTGACATCAACTCTGGCATGGCATGACGACTCGTCAGGACCATTTCAGGGGTGTCGTTTTCCCGGATCGTTCGGCTCCAGCGGCCGGTGCACTGCGCGTCCGTGCTGGGCACAGCGTGGTGGGAGTGTTGCCGGTAAGCAAACAACAGGCACAGTAGTGCAGGTCGTCGCTGGGATTGTTCGCCTGACGTACGGATCCGTACGAACTGGCTGTTGCGGGAGGGAAAACTCGGAAACAAGGAGTACCAATGGATCCTCGACAGCCCGCGGCCCGGCCGCCGGCGTCAGTTGTGACGCGTTCCCTTTGATCCGGGCGCCCGTCCACCCCCATGGGGGTCCTTCCGAATTGCCGCGGAAGCCCCAGAGACCATCGGCGGCACCCGCGTGCGGATGCCGCCGATCGGCATACCCCGGCCGATCGGCCAGGTCGTCACAAGAGCGCGGCGCGGGTACCCCAGCCCGCGCACCGACCCCGCCCAGCGGCTCCCCGTACTCACCCTGTACGAAGGCGGACTCCGGTGACGCCGGGACAGTCGGGCTTCGTTCCGGGCGGAGGCCGACGGGCTCCACCCGCCGCACGACCGGGTCCGCCGGCCCGTCAGATCCTTCCCACCCGTTGGGCCGTCGGCCCCGCAGGAAAATCTTCGGCACGACCTGGGCCGGGAAAGCCGTTTTCTGATCGGTCGGCCGCAAGATTTCCTGTTCCCCGGGGACAGGGGCAGTGTCGGCCATACCCGGAAGCCACACTCCCACAGCACCGGCACCGGCACCGGCCCCTGTGACCACAGTGCGTCAGGCGTCCCGACCGGCCCGGCCTGCCCGGCGGGCGAGATGGAGGTGACGTCCGGTCACGGCGGGAAGCCGGCGACCCGGACCGCGTCCGGGGTGGCACGGGGGGAATCCGGGGCCAAGGCCGCCGTCGGCCGGACAACCACGATCGCCGAGGCGGCGAACTGACTGACTGGCAGGCACGGCGCAGCATCCGGGCCTGCACGGTGTCCGTGTTCAGTAGGCGACGTCGATCGCTTCGATACCGGTGAACTCGACCTCGAGGCCTGCGGCGCGTCCGCCCTGCCTGAAGTAGACCTCCTGGAAGCCCTCCGCCATGATCTCGCGCAGCTTGTCCTCGTCCTCCCCCTTGTCCTGGGCGGCGAAGAGGCGCTCCGCGTAAGCGGGGGGAAGACGGACCGTCAGCGGACGCAGGCGGGCCGAGTCGCTGGTGCCGGCCGGGGCGGTGAAGCCGAAGTAGGCCCGCACCTCCACCGTGATGCCGCCGGTGCCGGCAGCCCGCCGGCGGGCCTTGCGGCGGACGCCGGGCTGCCACACCTTGTGCAGTTCGCGTTCCAGGGCCTCGTGGAGCGCGGCGCGGGGGTGTTTGCGCTGGCCCTTGAGGTAGCGCTCGACGGTGCGTCGGCTCACGCCCAGGCGCGCGGCCGCGACGGCCGTGTCGCCCTTGACGGCCTTGACCAGGGCCCGCATCCGGGCCTGGGCGGATTTCGGCAGCGGCCGGGTGAAGTGCTTGGGCGCGGCCCGGTCGAGGGCGTCGCCGATCTCCTCCATGGCGTTCTACTTCCCCTCGACGGCGGTGGAGTCGTGGCCCTTGATGTGGCGGGCCGGGTTGATCGACTGCTCGCCCTCCAGCCAGTCCACGACGGTCAGCATGCTCTGGACGCCCTCGACCTTCGACAGGCCCGGGGTGGCGCCGAGGCGGAAGGTGCCGGGGAGCACGCCCTTGCCCGAGCCGGTGAGCGGCAGGAAGTCCAGCGGGCCGGGGCCGGGGCTGGCGTAGACGACGCAGTCGTTGTTGACGCCGAGCGGGTAGCGGCCGTTCGCGCGGGCGACGTTGGCCATCTTGCGGTGCATGTTCACGCGGGCCTTGGCGATGACGGCGGCCCGGATGTCGGGGCGCCACGTCGGGCGTTCCAGTGCCGACCAGGCCTCGCCGGGCCGGTAGTCCAGGCCCTGCGGGCGCTCGCGGAGCTTGCCGATGCCGAACTTCACCGTCGACTTCACGGCAGAGAGGACCATGGCGATCTGGTGGTGGCGCCAGGCGGCTGCGGCGAGCCGGTCGTCCTCCAGGGCGGCCAGGTGCCCCAGGCCTTCGGCGGCCAGGGCCCGGCGCAGGGCGTCGAGGTCCTCGCCCGCGTCCTTGAGGAGGCGGTGGGCGGTCATCGCGGCGAGGAAGGCGCGCTCGTCGGTGTCCTTGTCGACCGGGATGCCGGCCTCGGCCATGGTGGTGACGTAGGCCTCGCGCAGGCGGTCGTGCCACGGGTCGAGGTAGGCGCCGGACTGCTCGCGCAGGTAGGCCTCGACGGGGGCGACGTCGTGGCCGAGCTCGAGGGCGTAGGCGACGGTGGGCGTGGCGTACCAGGCCGGGCCCGTCGGGGGCCGGCCGGTGGGGGTGAACGGGGAGGGCAGGCGCGGGTCGGTGGGGATGTGGGACAGGTCGACCAGCCAGGAGCCGGGGACCTTCCTGTCGAAGGCGGGCCGGTGGACGTGGACCGGGCCCGAGAGTCCGACCGCCAGGCGGCTCGCGGCCGCGAGGTAGGCGGTGTTGATGTCGATGCCCACCGCGAACGGCTCCAGCATCTCCGCCTCCGAGAGGGTCTCGACCGGGCGGATCCACTGGTAGGACTCCTCGTCCAGGAACCCCCCGTCCCAGCCCTGCGCCGCCGGATGCTCGGCCGGGACCTCCGGCGGCGCCGCCCGGACCACCTCGGTCAGCGCGCCCGGGTTGGGCCCGGACACCCACCCTCCCGTGGCCTCGTCGCGCACCGCGCGCGTCGGCGGGCGCAGCGCGGTCATGAGTTCCAGGCCGCAGGTGGCGGTGGAGCCGCGGGGGGTGATGACGCGTTGGGCGTAGATGCCGAGGACGCGGGCCAGGTCCGGGGCGGGGAGCCGGTCGGCGTCGCCCCAGGCGCGGGTGTCCAGGGCGCGCCAGGGCAGGACGGCGAGTTGCACGCACTGGCGGCGCCCGTCCTTGACCGGCCTGTAGATGCGGGCCCAGGGGCCGAAGCCCCGGCGGGTGAGCTGCCACTTGGAGCGGGCGAGGGCCTTGACGACCTTGTGGTCCTCGGGCAGGCGCTGGGTGCGGCGGGTGGCCGGGTCGTCGTCCAGGGTGGCCGGCAGCCCGAAGCGGGCGGCGGCCTCCGCGGTGAGGACGATCAGCGGGTCGCCGTCCTTGCCGTTGCGGTGCAGCCGGGCGGTGCCCAGGCCGGACTCGGTCAGCGCCCAGAGGGCCAGTTGTGGAAGCGTGGTGGCCGGGCACGGGAGGACGAGGCCGCCGACGCCGTATGCGGTGCCGTCGCCGTCGAGGACGGCGAGCGGGCCGTTGGGGAACTGGCCGTCGAAGTACGGGGCCGCCGGGCGTGCCGGGCGGCGAAGCGGCTCGTCGCCGGGATCTGTGGTGGGGCGCCGGGGCGGCGCAGCGGACACGGGCACAGGTGCGGGCGCGGTGGTCCCGGCGGCTTCCCTGGCCGGGTCGGCGGCAGGCGCGGGTGCGGTCGGGGCGGGCTGCACGGGGAGCGGGGCAGGGACGGGCGGCGGCGGGGTGAAGGCCGTGGGGACCTCGTCGACGGTGGAGGCGGCCGGGGCGGTGGCCCCGGAGGGGTACTTCGCCGCCCAGCCCTCGAGCAGCCTGACGTATGCCTCCAGGCGCGGCGGCCTCGGGGCACTGCGGCCGTTCTCGTAGTTCTTGACCGTCTGCACCGTCGACTGCAGCGCCTTCGCCAGCTGGGCCTGGGTCACCCCGGCCGCCTCCCGCAGGCGCACCCGCTCGGCCGGGTCCGGCAGTCGTGGGCCGGGCTCCACCCCCGCCAGCAGTGCGTCCACTGCTGCGAACAGTTCGTCCTGCGTGGGCATGGTGCTCACCTCCGGAGCCCAATCTAACACGCAGTTAGCCACATTTCTTATCTGCCCCGATGAACCCTCGACTTTAACCATTCCGGAGTGCTGTTCCCGGGCGGACGGCCCTCTGCCCGTGCTTCCAGGAGGCTGCGGAGTCGGGCCGGCCGCCGGGGTACGCGCCCGGGCGCACCGGCCCCGGCCCGCCGACCCGCGCGCCTCGAGGAGGACTTCGTCTGCACGTCGCCGGCCGACGGGCAGCGGTACGAGGAGCGGACGGCGCCGTACCCCCGGCTGACGCCTCGGCTCCTCCCCCACGAGCGCTCCGCCGCTGCCCGGCCGGGGGCTGCGGCAGGGCCACCGGTCCTGCGGACAGCCCGGGCGTGAAGCCGAACAGGGGACGGGCAGGCACCCGACCCGCCTCCCCGTTGCCGGTCGAAGGCGCGTTCGCGGCACGGCACCGGTCGGGGACGACCGCCCGAGGTGCCGCGGACGGTCGTCCGCCGAAGTCCCAGGCCTCCTCGACCGCCGGCCCCTGCATGTCGAGCTTGATCAGACACGAGGCGATGACCCCCTCGTTGCGGCCGGACTCCTGCGACAGCTCGGCGAGCGACATCCCCGTCGACCGGCGCACCGGGACGGCGGGCGAGCGCAAGCGCCGGATGGCGCGGCTTCACATACCGCAGCTCCGGAGGCCGGGACGGTCAATGAACTATGAGCAACCGTCCGTACAGCCATACGTTCGACAACAGGTTTCGGCCGAACCGGGGCGGCCTGCAGTGAGCACCGCAGCTCTGTGTGCTGCCGGTTACCCTCCCCCGCGGTCTGCCCGGGGTCCCGGCCGTCGCGATCGAGACAACCGGCGCCCCGGCACCGCCGCGAGTTGTCGGTCCGGGTTCCTATGCTGCCGCAGGTTGGGGAACCCGCTCAGTAACGCACTGATGCCCGACCGCATGACCGGATGGGAGGTGCGGGATGCCGACGTGTACCCGTCGGGCCAGGACGACCCGGCGCTTGTGCCGCCGGGAGGCTGCCGAGTGGCCGCGCTACGACGATCTCCCCGCCCCCGTGGTCGCGTGCGCCAGCCATCTCACGCCGGCGGAGTGGGCCGCCTGCCAGGAGGCCCGTGCCCGGGCGGGCGCCGAGTCCGCGGCCCGATGGGCGGCGCAGGCGGCCGCGCGCGACGAGCAGGGCCAGCAAGCGCATCCGGCCCCGGCCGTGGCGCGCCGCATCGCCCGGCCGTGCACCGGCGGGTGCATCTCCCAGGAACGCGCCTGGGGCCGCGACGCGGACAGCGCCTCCAGCCTGTGCGCCGCCTGCGACGGCTACGTGTGCCTCATGTGCGGCCAGGTCGAGGTCGACGGAATCCTCGACATCTGCGGCGAGTGCGAGGAACCGGAGTCATGGGACGACGAGGAGCCGGACACGCTCCGGAACGATGAAATCGACACCGGGCCCGAGCCGCGCATGCGGCTCAACGCGATGGTGAACCAGCTCGTCACGGCCACGGGCACCACACACCGCGATGTCAACGCCCGCATCAACCGGATCGTCGGGGTGCACACCCGCGCAGGGGCCGACGAGCAGGTGATCCGCCGCGCAGCCCGGGTAGCCCGCGACTGGCTCGACCGACTCCCCCCAAGCCCGCAGACGAACACCGCCGCCCCACCCGACGTACCCGATCCCGGCACAGGGACGGTGCACCCGGCGCCCACGGAGCGCACTGCACGGGACGAAGGCGCTGTGCCCGCAGGCGGCCGGGTACCGCCGTCAGCACCCGCGGACACCGTCGACGGTGCTGCGGAGGAGCACACGGAGATGACCGTGACCGTCCGACTGGCCGACCGGACTGCCGGGCTCCTGCGCCGCAGGGCCGAGATCCAGCAGCGGCCCATCGAGGAGATCGTGGCCGAGTGCATCAGCAACGAGATGCGCCGGGACGTACACGAGGCGCTGTACAACGTCAGTGACACGTACGCGGCCACCATCGACGCTCTCGCCGAACACCTCGCACTCGTCGTCCGCGAACCGTGCGCCCCGCCACCGGCACCGCCGCACGTGTGACCGCCCGGGCAACCGCCGAACACAGTACGTCTCCCGGCCCGAGGAACGGCATCGACGCACACCTGGACGGCTCACCGGGATGCGGGCCGGGCCCGCCGCTGAGCGCGGCACACACCCCGGTGCCTGCGTCGACACACCGGACATCGTCTGTCGCGTCCGGGACACCTCCGCCGGCCGAGATCACCAGGTACGACCTGGACCACGTCCCGCCGTAGCCGTTGGTGTGCCCGGGGCGGGGCTCCGAGCGCCACCTCTACGAGGCCGCCGCACGCCCCGTCGCTTCCTCGCCCCGACGTCCGGGTCAGTCCCGCGCCCCCTCCATCTCCCGGTCGTCGTAGATCACCCGGCACCAGCGGTCGAGCGCGCGGACCTGCTCGTCGATCTCGGCGCGGCCTGCCTCGTCCAGCTGCTCCAGTCTCCAGGTCCACCAGCGGAACAGGCGTGCGCAGGCCGCCTCGAACACCGGCAGTGACCACTCGCCCCACCCGTGGACGTCGCCGACGGTGCCCGCCATGGAGCGCAGGGAACCGATGGTGCGCAGCATGGCGTCCTTGGTGGTGAGGTCGAAGCGTTGTACCCAGGTGGCGAGTTGTGGGTCGGGTGGGTTGATGTGGGTGCCGTTCTTTCCTCAGCGGTCGAGGATCTCGGTGCGGGTGTACAGCCGGGTGGTGTCGGCCGGTCGGGTGGTGGTGTCGTGGATCAGGGCCTGCCCGCACAGCAGTTGTCCGGGGTGGTGCGGGTCGGGTTCCTGCCAGGAGAGCATGACGGGCCGTGCCTTGGTGGCCGGCGGTGCGCAGGCCTTCGCCGTTGCCGGGGTGGCCGTGGGTGCCGGGTTGCTGCGGGCGGTGTCGGGCTGCGTGCTGGGGACTTGGGGCCGGCGGTGCCGGTCTCCCCGCAGCAGGTGTGCGGTGCGCTCGCGCAGTTCGGGCAAGGTCCTTTCCGCGCCCAGGAGCGCGAGGAACTCCTGGGTGTCCCAGAGGATCGTGGCGCCGGGGCGGGCGGTGTACCAGCCGAGGTGGGTGATGCGGTGGGCGTCGTGGTAGTCGAGGAGCGCGTACCCGCACAGTTGGTAGATGTCGGTGAGGGGGAGCTTGCCGGGGTGGATCGTGGTCTTGACGTCGATCAGCCGGCCGCCGGCGATCCAGTCGCCGTCCGCTCCCCCGACGTCCGCGCTGCCCTCGAACGTCGGGGCGAGGACGACCTGCTGCGGTGCGGCGTGCGCCCTCAGTGCGGCCAGGCCGCGGTCGGCTGCGGCGGCGACCTGCACGACATCGCGGACCTCGTCCTCGCTCGCCAGGTGGAGGAGGTCCTCGAGGTCGAACCCGGGGTGCGCGGACCTCACCAAAGTACTGACCGAGGGGTCCGGGCAGCGGAACGCCTCTTCGGCGATCGCCGCCGCCAGGAACAACCGTGCCAGGCGTTCCTCGACGGCCGGAGCGCGCACCAGCGGGAGCGTGCGGTCGTCCAACCGGTGCTGCAGCGCGGCGTGTTGCAGTTCCTCGAGGAGCTGCGAGACGGCCGCGACCACGGCCCGGGCCGCGGCGGGGTCCGTTCCCAGGACATCGGCGGCCACCTCGGCGCCGCGCTCCACCGCGCGCCCGCGCGGCACGTGTGCCCGCATCGCGCACCGCAGCCGGTGGTCGACCGCCGTGCCCACCAGCGGGCGGCGCAGGACGGTGCCCGGTGCAACTGCCCCGGGGGCGTGCGGCGGGAGCGCGGCGCGAAAGGCCGCGCGCAGACGCCGCACGTCCGGCAGCTCCTGCGCCAGGAAGCGCCTCAACGGCGACTGCGGTGCGTCCAGCATCGACGTCAGCGTCACAGGCGCACCGTAGCCGCCCGCACCGACAACCCAACTCCCCTGCTGGGCAGGCTTGCAGGACCTGCGCGGCCAGTGGCCGCCCGGCCCGGCGTGCGCACCTCGGGGGGCGCGGTGGGTCGGTGGTGATACGGGCGCAGTCCCCGCTCGAGGCCCGCACGGAACTGCTCGACCCCGCCGCCTTCTACCGGTGCCTGCCGCTGCCGGCCGGCGAGCAGCCGGACACGCCGCAAGCCGCTCTCCCTCGGCCCGCACAGGCTTGGCCGCGCCTGCCGATGGCGGACTTCCCCCTCTTCCTCGCCACCTGCCGCCGTACCCTGCCCACCGCCGCCCTACGGCGCGTCACCGACCTCTACCGGAGCGAGATGCACGCCGCCTCCCGCTTGGCCGACACCACCGCCCACACCCTCACCACCTATCTGCACCGAGCACACCGCCCACGCCCTGCGGACGTCGGCCGACACCGAATCCGGCGCCGCCACCGCCCTGGCCCTGTACTTCGGCACCGGCCCGACCGGCTTCGACATGATCCGGTGCCACGACATCGCACCCGACGGATCCCTCTTCCATCTGCCGCACCTGCCCGCCGAGGAACACGAGTACCTCCGCCCGCACTGGAGCAAGCAGCGCGACCGTGAGGAATTCACCGGTCCCGGCGAGAGCGACCCCCTGCGCACCCCGGATCCCGTGGTCATGCCCGCACACGCCCGCGCCTTCCTCGCCGCCCACCACTTCTACCGCCGTACCCAGGGCGCCCGCCCCCGTGACCCCTACTTCATCCACCCCCACGAACCCGGCGTCCTCAGCCCCGTCCCGCGCCTACGCGAAGCGATCATCCGCACCTGCCACCGGCTCCACCTCGACATCTCCTGGCTCCACCGCTCCCACTGCCGGCACGGCGACCAACTCGGCCAGGGAAACGGCGACTGGCTGGCCCAGCGGGGCCTGAGCGTCCACCACCTCGACCCGCCCACCACGGAGCGCCAGTGACACCACCGCAACGCCGCGGCCCCAAACGCCACCGGTACAAGAGCCTCTCGGTGCGACGTGCCGACGCACTCCAAGAACGCCTGCACGCCGCCGGGATGACCGTGTGGCAGCTCGCCGACCTCCTCGGCGTCCACGAACACCAGATCGACCTCGACGAACTCCCCGACCTGCCCGTACGAGTCCTGCACGAGATCGCGCGCCGCCTCGACCTCCACCCCGCCGACATCCTGCGCGAGTCCGACGACCTCTACGCGCTCCCCCGCGCCCACCCGCCCGGCAAAAAGCCACCGGTCAAGAAGCCCCCCGGTATCGCCCACGACGCCCTACGCCTCGTCAACGCCCTCGCCCTGGCCGACCGGCTCATGCTCCCCGAAGAGCTCGCCCACGCTCTTACCTGGCCCGTCAAACGGGTCGACGACGCCACCGCCCATGCCCTCGCACACCCCGCTATCGGCGGCGCCGTCGCCCTACGCGGCGAACCGGGCGGCTACCTCAGCACCTCACCCCGCCTCGACCTCCTCATCACCAGCCAGCAGACCCAGCTCATCGCACCCCACGACGACGACACCCACCAACCCGGCCTGGCCCGCATCACCACATAGGACACGGTCTAAGCCGACCGGATCTGGTGGGCGCGCAGGCGGGGCGGGGAGAACGGCAAGATCGGCGCTTCGGGCGGCCTGCGGCGGGCAATCACCGCCTACCGGGCAGCGCGCCGCCTGCCACCGATGGCCCACCACACCGACGATGTGCCGGGCACGGTCGCGGAGGTCCTCGCCGTCCCGCACGCCGACCCGGAGGCGGTCGGACGTCGGGACCCGCATCGCCGCCGCGTTGGTAGTGGCCTGCTGGCGAGTTCCCGACCTGCCCACCGAACGGCTGGTCCTCGTCGGCACCGGCCCGATCGAGGCCACCGACGACGACCTGGCAGCAATCGCCGAAGCCGCCCACGTCACCGCCGGGTGGCTCCGGCAGGGAGCCCCGGCCGACGCTCCCCCGTGGTGGCCGGCCCCTTGACCGCCCGCCCCCGCCGTCGGCAAGCGGTCGATCGGCAAAGCCGTGGGCGAGCGCCAGGCCCGCCAGGTGACGGCATCGGCGAGGTTCGCGGACAGCAGCACAATGCCGTCGGCGGCGTCGGCGACCGGGCGGTCGACGATGCTCACCCCGGCAACCGGGCCCCGGGGGGCGAGCGCAAATGCCGGGGGTTCACCCGGCCTTCGCGCCTCTGCGGTCATGCCCGGTACGGCATGGCCGAGGGGGCCGCCTCGTCGGCACCGGGCGGCAGCGTCGGCAGCGGCCAGGAGGAATCCGGCTCCCAACTGGGCCACCCGGCGGCGAACGGCCCGGTGCGGTCGTCCAGCATGCCGATCGCCCGGCCGCGGGCCCGGTCGATCTGGCCGGCCGTGTAGTCGTCGACCACCCCGAGACGACACAGCTGGGCGTACTCGTCCTGGTCCTTCCAGTGGTGTCCGGACAGGTCGGGAGTGATGACCAGGTCGAGGGCGAGGTCCATGGTGTCGATGCCGAGGCCGCGTCGCTCGTAGGGGCGCTCGAAGTTGACGTACCAGCGCAGCGGTTCCTTCGTGGTCGCGTCCTGGAAGCAGTGGACGGAGAACCACTCGCCGGCCAGGAAGTGGCTCAGCAGCTCGGTGCCGTGCCAGCAGTAGGGGCCGAGGGTCCAGGTGCCGGCCGCGAGGTCGGCGAGGCCTTGCTTGCGGGCGGTATCGTCGCCGGTCGCGAGCGAGGCGATCCAGGTCGTCGGGGCCAGGCTCTCGATCCCCGGCCAGTAGGCCAGCCTCAGCACGTGGCCGGTGTCGGCGACCACCCGCTGGGGCATCGCGGTCCACACCCGGTCGGCGTGGACGTCGCGGCGCACCACCGTGGTGCCGGGTTGGAAGAGCAGGTCGGTGTCGGTCACGGCGGCATTGTTCCCAACCATGAGGCCGGGGAGTCCGCTCGAAAGAGTGACACAGCAGGCTTCCGGGGCGGCTGTCGCGTGGAGCTGGCGACTGGCTCCTCCGCGGACCTGCCGGTCGGTGTTCATTGCCGATTGCAGGAGGCGCCGGTCATCGCCGGGAGCCGTATCGGGCCGCTGTCGGCGGTGCCGGGCAAGACGGGGATGCAGGCAGGGGATCGTCGAGAACGGGCCCGAGGGCGCCCGCCGCGTCGAGCGGGCGCCCTCGGTTCGGTTCCTGGCGTCGTCAGGAGGTGGGACCGGGTTCCGGTCGGTGAATCGCCTCAGGATTCCCGACGGTCAGGACCATGTCCTGACCGTCCCGCCATACTCTTAGTGAGTCCCCCGCCCTGCTTCCGACTTCGGCCGAGGCACCCGCTCCCTCTATTCTCACCGCCATGGCCTTTTCGGAGCATCCGACGGCCACGAACGTGAACGGCGGAATTTGCGTGGACGCCTGGGTGTATTTTCCGGCGAGAACGTTGCCGGGAAATCCTTGGTGAGCATCCGAGTGGACGCTGCCGGAAGGACGCTGCGATCCGGCAGAGCCGCGAACCGTGGGCGTCTCCCCGGTGGGTGGGGCCGTCAGGAACGAGACCTCGCAGGTGTCGTTCCTGACCGCGAGGACCACGTCGACCCCCTGCACTTCCGCGATGCCCAGGATCTTGGCGGTGCCCTTGGCGGGAGGTGCGTCGACACTGCCCTGGAGGGGCAGGCCCGCCGGAACGGCGGCCAGCCCCTCCAGGGCCCATGAGGCGTCTGCTCCGGGGGATGTCTCCCCGTCACCGGTACATGCCGTTGCCAGGACCGCGGCGGCCAGGAGAACCGCCGCGCCCGCGAACCGGAAAGGGCGCCTCATATG
>NZ_JZWY01000397.1:0-24500 GCF_000966955.1 Streptomyces sp. NRRL S-495 | reverse complement strand
GCCAGGACCGCGGCGGCCAGGAGAACCGCCGCGCCCGCGAACCGGAAAGGGCGCCTCATATGAATTCCCCTAATTCGACCAGGCGTTGTAGCAGTAGCCTACCGGGTGCTGCGCGCTGCCGTTGCCGACCCAGTGGTCGGTGACGGCACGGCTGTAGATGTCGTAGTAGAAGAGGTCGTACAGCGGATAAGCCTCCAGATAACCGAACTGGCCGGCCGGAACGACGTACGACCCGGCCTCGGTGCGCGTGGCCGTGTCGGTCACACTGAACCCGACCTGGGAGGAGACCTTCCAGGCGGCGATCGACACGCTCGCCGACCAGGTGCTCGCTATCGCCCTGCTCTGGGTCAGCGTCAGGGTCATGGGACCGGGGCCGGTGACCATGTCGACCCTTCCGCTCCCGCAGACCTGACCGGCGTACCGCACGTCGCGGACCTCCAGGGTGATGTCGCTGTCGACCGTGCCCGGGGTCTGCGGGACCGTCGCGGACTTCGTGGCGGGTGCCCCCTGAGGAAGCGTCGGAGCGGGAGCCTGGCGGTCGACGGTCCAGTGACCGGGCACCGCACCCGACGGGAGCCGGGTCGCCACCCCCGCCCCCGAGACGAGCGAAGGCGCGTCGGACGCGGGTCCCGCCTGGGCCTGCGGCGCGACCATCATGGCCATCGCCCCCATGCCGGCCACGGCACACGCAATACGAGAAATCAAATTCCGCATAATTCCCCCTGCTTCGATTGGAATACAATATCTGGACGCCTTGCACGGCGTCGCGCTCTTCGCGCGGGCGATCGCCCGGCTGATCGAAACCCCAGAGCTGTTCGAGACGGTGCCACTGCCGATCGCACCCCATTCCCGGTCGATCTGCTCGCAATAGCAGTCGGCCAGCGGCTGGTAGTAGTTGCCGCTCCAACCCGGATCAATATCAGCGGCACTCGCCGGCACAGCCCCCCGGGCCCCAGCCACCGCGGCACCAGCGCATGCCGACAACGGCCTTCTTCGTCATCGATTCCCCCTCCTGCGCCGACCCCGATCAGGTCGACTACAGAAGACCCTAGGCTCCAAAGGACAGAACACGGGCAACACTTGAGGAAGAGTTGAGGTAGCCACGACAAGTAATAGACGGCTCTCCACTCGGAATCGGGCTGTGCACATAGTTCGCACCGCCTTCGACCCCGTTGACGCCCCAGGAGTGAAACTCACCGGGCCCCGGATCCTGAACCCACAGGCCGGACGGTGAAACTCACCAACCCAGATCAGCGGGAGTGCTCAAACTCCCCACCGCAGGTCAGCGGCCCTGCGGTGGGGAGCGGCACTCCGGTCAGGTCCGGCGCCACCAGGAGCTGGTGCGCTTGGCCTCGGCCGCTGCGGCTTCGGCGGCGGCCCGCTCGCGCTCGGCCTCCTGGCGGGCGTGCTCGGCGGCGTGGCGGCAGTCGGCGCACAGCCCGTCGTCGTCCCAGGTGTCGGCCTGGTCCTGTTCGGCCCACCGCTCGTCGGAGAACTTCGCCCGGCAGCGGGTGCAGGCCGGACGGCGCCGCTCCCGCTCCTTCCGCTCCCACTGCGCCTCGCGGGCCCGGCGTGCAGCCTCCTGCTGCTGCTCCAGCAGCCGGTCACCGTCCGGGTTGTCGAGCGCCTCGGTGAGGGTGGCCCACTGCTGGCCGCCGAAGCGTGCCGTTGACGCAGCCGCTCCAGCAACGTCGGGCCGGCCTCGCGGTCGGTGACGCAGGCCGCGGTGACCAGCACCGTCAGCAGCAGCCCGAGGGTGTCCACGACGATGTGCCTCTTGCGGCCGTTCACCTTCTTCCCCCCGTCGAACCCCCGGCTTGCGGCCGGCACCGAGGCCGCCGCCTTCACCGATTGGGCGTCGATGATGCCCGCGGTCGGCTCCGGATCGCGGCCCGCCGCCTCTCGGACCCGATCCCGCAGCCGGTCGTGGAACTCGGCGGCCAGGCCCTGGTCCCGCCAGCGCCGGAAGAACGCGTAGACGCGGTCCCATGCGGGGAAGTCCGCGGGCATCGCCCTCCAGGTGATGCCGCCCGCGACCAGGTAGCGCACCGCGTCGACCAGCTGCCGGTGGCAGTAGCCCTCCGGCCGCCCACCTCTTCCTTCCAGCCAGGCGGGCACGGGCATCGCGTCGCGCACGACGGCCCATTCCGCATCGGTCATGTCCGAGGGGTACTTCGGTCGTCTGTGCGGCCGGTCAACGGCGTTTCCGAACTAGTGAGCGAGACAATCACACTCCCGGGCAGCCCAGTTGGAGCCGACCGGCGCGAGGGCGTACAACTGCGACAACAGGGCCTCCTGGCGCGCTCAAGGTCTCGACAACCCCGAGCTGCACCAGAGGCCCTGTCTTCATGCTCGGCACGCGGCAAGATCACCCGACCGAGCCGTTCCAGTCGAACTCATGTCCACCACGATCGGTACGACAACGGCTTCTTACGGCACTGGAGCAGCGCCGTGGCGTGGGCGGAGTACCTCGCTGACGGCCGCCCGCTGCGCATCGCGGCGCACCTTCGGCTCGGGCGGCTGCTGCTGGCTTTCTCCGATGCGCCCGGAGCCGCGCACCACCTCGAATGGGCTTCCCAGCTCACCAGCCTGAGCCTCGAGTCCCCCGGCGAGCCGGTGTGGCTCACCGCGACGACGGACGCGGCGGCCGTGGCGGACGCGCTCTTCTCCCTCGGTGTCGTCCACCGTGACCGAGGCGACATCCTCGGCTCGGAGCGGGTGTTCCAGGAGGCGATCGGCCTGTACTCGGCCCTCGGGAGGCGGCGGTCGGTCGCCGAGGCGGTCGCGGCGCTCGGCCACACCTACCAGGCGCGGGGCGTGCTCGGTGCCGCGGAGCAGCACTACGAGCACGCGCTCGGGATCCTGGACGGACTCCCCGAACGGCTCCCGCAGCTCAGGCTCCGGATCCTCTCCAACCTCGGTGCCCTGCGCGAGCAGGAGGGGCGTCTCGACGAGGCCGGAGCGCTTCTGGCCGAGGCCACCAGGCTCGTGACGCAGGAGACCCCGCCGCAGCAGCACGGGTCGCTGCTGAACAACCGCGGCCGGGTGGCCTTCAAGGCGCACCGGGACGGTGAGGCGGCTGCCCTCTACCAGCAGGCGGTGAACGCGTTCCGGGCGGACGAGGGCGAGAGGTCCGGTCTCGCGGACATCCTCTTCAACCTCGCGGAAGTGCGGCTGGCGCTGGGCGACGCCGCCTCGGCGGTCTCGGCGTTCCGTGAGGGACTCGCCGTCGAGGAAGCGCAGCTGTGGTCGGTACTCCGAACCGGTTCACAGCGTGAGTGGCTCGCGGTGGCCTCGCGCGCCCAGCACCGGGCGCACCAACTGCTGGACATCGCCGTCTCCTCCTGTGCGGGAGACCTCGCGGTCGCGGAGCTGACGGCCGACGTCCTGCTGAACCGCACCGGGCTCGCGACCACGGCCGACCTGGTCCGGCGCGAGATCCGGTCGTGGGCCAGCGCCGCCGCCCTGCTCGACGACCCCCGACTCGACGAACTCCGGCGCGACGCCGCGGTCCTGGAGGCCGCCATCGGGAGCAGGATGCTGGCCGGTCCACCCGCCGGCATGGAGCGCGACCACGCGGAAGGCCTGGTCGCGGACCGGTTCCGTCTGGAGGCCATCGAATCCGAGATCTCGGCCCGAGTCCTTGGCGGATCCGACGGCGAGGTGTTCGCGCTGTCATGGCGTCGGATCGCGGAAGCGCTGCCCTCCGACAGCGCCTTGGTCGACCTGCGGCGCTACGCCTCGTACGACTACGCGGCCAACGACCGGACGAACGCCCTCGTCGGCGAACACCGGTACGCGGCCCTCGTCCTGCGCCGGGACGCGAACCCCGTGCTCGTCCCGCTCGGTGCGGCCGAGGCGATCGACGCCCTGGCCGTCGACGCGGTCGCGGCCTTCAGCGGTCTGAGGGCAACCGACGCCACCGTCCTGTCTGCGCTCCGGGAGGCGGTCGTCGAGCCGCTGCTGCCACGGCTCGCGGGCGTGTGCGCCGTCCTGATCGCTCCGGACGGCGAACTGAACCGGCTCCCGTTCGAGGCCGTCCCGCTCAGCGGTGACCGCCTGGTCATGGACAAGTACGCCGTCAGCTACCTGCCGACGGCGCGGGACGTCCTGCGTCTCGGCGCGCCCCTGGCCCCCGCTGGCCCTCCGCTCGTCATGGCCGATCCGGACCTGGACCTGAACGCCTCGGCCGACCGGCCACCACAGAGCGCCGTGCCCGCCTTCGGCCGACTGCCAGCCGCCCGCGCCGAGGCCGAGCACGTGGCTGGGCTGCTCGGCGTGGCGCCCCTGCTGGGCGGCGACGCGGTGAAGCGCAGCATCACGGGGGCACGCGGCCCGGCGGTGCTCCACATTGCCACCCACGGGTTCTTCCTGCCGGTCGTCCAGCCAGAGGCGGTGGATCCCGCGGAGATCCGGGCCGGGGACGTCCTGCGGCCGACCGCCCCCGGGCGACGGATGATGACGCTCGACGGGGTCCTGGCCACCCCGATCGACTTCACAGCCGAGCCGGCCGGCCCGTTCCGGCGCCTGTCCGGTGAGGGGCTGGACGATCCGATGCTGCGGTCGGGCCTGGCACTGGCCGGGGCGAACACGTGGCTCGCCGGAGGGGAGCCGCCGCCCGCAGCGGAGAACGGCGTGGTCACCGCGGCCGACCTGGCGGCCACCGACCTGGGCGCGACCAAACTGGTCGTGCTCTCGGCATGCGACACCGCACTCGGCGAGACCCGCACCGGCGACGGGGTGTTCGGGATGCGGCGGGGGGTCTCGCTCGCCGGCGCCCGGAGCCTGGTGATGAGCCTGTGGAAGGTGCCCGACAAGCAGACGCGCGAGCTGATGGAGGAGTTCTACGCCCGGCTCATGGCCGGTGCGGGCGTGCTGGAGGCGCTGACGGCGGCCCGGCGCGCGCAGCGCCTCAAGTACCCGCACCCCGTCTACTGGGCAGCGTTCGTCTGCCAGGGGGACCCGGGACCGGTCCGGCTCGACCAGCTCGTGAGGGAGCACCGATGACCGACGCCGCGGAGATCACCGCGCTGCTGCGGCCCCTGCCGCGGCCCAACCCGCACCCCGGCGTCCTGCTGGACGACGACCGGGACGCGACACGTGTGCTGGCCGCCGTCCTGCGCTACTTCGACGCGGACGACGACCGTCCGGCGGTGACGGTTCTCGCTGGCGCGATACCGCTCGGCCTGCTCCATCGCCGGGACGCCTACAGTCTTCCGCCGCCCGCGTTGAGCACGCGCGACTACGGGGCCTCCGACCACGCGGCCCTGCCGGGTGACGTTCGCTACGAGATGATCACCATGTGCTGCCCCGCAGCGGACTGCCCCTACCGTCTCGCGCTGATCCTCCATCCGCTCCGGGCGCCCCGCTGCCCGGTGCATCCCGAACAGACGCTGGTGGTGGTCGGATGAGCGGCATCATGCCGCCCGGCCTGCTCCAGGACCACGGACGCCGCTTCTCGATCACCGGCACCCTTCCCACGCTGGCCGTCCTGTTCACCGTGCTGGCGGAGCTTGCTTCCGGCGCGCCCTCACACATGCCCAGCAGGGAGCGGCTGGTCGGCTCGCTCGAGTCGCTCGTGCCCGGTGAGTGGGTCCTGCTGTTCCTGGGCGTGACCGTCGCGGCGCTCGTCCTGCAGCCGCTCCAGCGGCAGCTGGTCCGTTGGATGGAGGGCTATCCGATGATGCGGGGCCCAGGCGCAGTCCTGGGGCGTCCGCTCGTCGCCCGCTGGCGGCGGCACTGGGCGCGGCTGGACGCACTGCAGCAGAGGGTCGACCCCCGCCCTGAGGACCTGCCAGCGATGGCCGCGGCCGCCGCCCGTCTGGCCAGGCTGCCGCGTTCGCCGGACCGGCTCATGCCGACCGGTCTCGGGAATACACTCCGCGCGGCCGAGGACCGGCCCACCGACACCTACGGCCTCGACGCGGTGGCCGCCTGGCCGGAGTTGTACGCACTCCTCCCCGAGTCGACGGCGACGCTCGTGGACGACGCCCGTGACCAGCTGGACACCACCTGTCGGATGGCCGCGGCACTCGCCTTGATGGGCGGCCTCTCCGCGGTCATCCTCCCGCCCAGCCGGTGGACGCTCCTGGCCGTGGCGTTCCTGCTTGCGTCCGTCCTCACCTACCGGAGCGCGATCGGCGCCGCCGAGGGCTACGGCCGGCTTGTCAACGCGGCTGTGAACCTGCACAGGTTCGACCTGTTGACGGCTTTCCGGCTGCCGCTGCCCGCCGACCCGGCCGAGGAGCGCGATCGCTTCCGCGCCCTCTCGAACCACCTCCGCCAGGGGCTGCCCATCACCGGGCCCTACGAGCACAGGTCCCCCTGACCTGGGCGCAGGCCCTGCAGTACCTTGCCGCGATCGCCGTCCACGACTCCGCCCGCAACGCCCTCGCGGAAGCGGACCTCGACTCCCTGACCGGCCGGTCCGTCACCGATATCAAGGACCCCGCAAGGCCCGCCTGCACCTGACGGCGGATCTGCAGGAGACCGACGACTACGCGCTCATGCCCGCACGCGTCCCAGGCCCGTTCCGAGACTTCCACATCACCTGGACCTGCCCCGGGGCGAGCACGCCGCGCGCTACCGTCGTGCGGAGCATCCATGACGCCCGACGAAGCTGACCGAGGGTAGAGCAGGGGAACGGGACGATGTCGGGATCGAAGATCTCGCGGTGCTCGGCAGCCGAGAGCCGTTGGTAGCGACGCCCAGCGCAGTGGAGAGAACCTGGGCGGTGCAGCGCAGCGGTTCGGAGAGGGCGAAGGCGCGCTCGGCGTCGCGGCCCACCGCCAGCCGCAGTCGCCCGCCAGAGCAGTTGCAGTGGCGCCGATCCGGTCGCGCCGCCTGGCCCCGCCTCCGGGTCGGCAGGTCACCTACGTAGGGCAAGACGGCGCAGGAGGGATCGAGGGGCGAGGGCCTGCTCGACGCTGAGGAGGTAGCTCGCGACGGGGGCGGCGCTGCGCAGATCGTTTCGGTACTGACCGGCCGCCTGGCGCAGAGAAGAGAGGCCGAAGGCGGCACCGGCAGCGGTGCCGATGAGGGGCTGTCCGGCCAGTGCGCCGCCGCCGATTGCCGCAAGACCTGCCGGTAGGTCGAACTTGAGGTTGGCCGCGCTGAACATGGTGTCGATTCGCGCGCCCTTCAGTGCGCGGCGCAGTTCGACGAGCGGTGTCTCGAAGCGGCGTTCGACTTCGAGCGCGGTGTACTCCAGCCGTGCGACGGGCAGCGAGACGTCGGCCAGCCGGTCGCGCAGCAGGTCGACGGCTTCGCCGATAGCGGCATGAAAGGCTTCGAACTCCGCTTGGTGGCGACGGCGTACGGCTGCGATTCGGCCGGCCGCCACCGCGTTCAGGTCGCGGGGCAACACCGTGCGGATCGCGAGCAGTCCCATCGCATCCGTCGGGTCGGGCAGGCTGTCGTCGCCCTGTGGTGCGCCTGTCAGTGCCGACAGGACGCGGTCGGCGGACCACCTGTGGGGTTGGAGGTGGGCGTCGTCCTGATCGGTAGTGGGGGTGAACTGTCCCATCTCGGCGGCCTGCGCGCTCAGGACGCACTTGTAGATCCACACCAGGCGCGGATGCATGGCCATCCAGGGAAGCAGGGGCCCCCCGCCGGGCGGGTACGCGACGCTCTCGGCAGCCAAGCCGGTGCTACTCAGCGCGTCACGCAGTTCGGGGGCCATCTCGTCCCAGTGCACTGCCGCCGCTCGGGCCGTGGGTCCCGCCAGCGCAGTCGCGAGGCGCTCCTGGTGTGCGTTGAGGACCTCCAGGAACAGCGGTGCCACCGCGTGGGCAGCAGCATCCGGGGGCACTGGAATCAGGAACTCGAGCTCATCGTCGAACACGCGGGCGGTCTCCGTGTCAGCCACCGGATACCCGGTCGGAACCACCCGGGCCATCCGCGGCCAGTACAGCGCCGCAGCCTTGAGCCACCGCTCATCGCGGAAGTGGATGTACGGGTAGTACAGGCCGATGTCTCGCACCTTCCACTCCTCCCCTAACCGACCGTCCCGGGGCCGACGCCCCCGAGCATTCTGTCTCGGCGAGCCGTCTTTCACACCGGACTCCAGGTGAGCCGGTGGACGCCTCTTCACTTCCGGTCAAGGTCGAGTGGCAGAAATCCGCAGGGCGTCAAGGTCACTTGTCAATCGGTCGAGATCGCCTGTCACGGGACAGTCGGTCACCGGACTCCTTCGGTCTCAATGTTGTCCCGTCTTGGTGGGCCTGGCCCCGGTCTCAAGTGACCTGGTTCGATTCGCTTGGCGTCTCAATTGATCTGGTCCGGCAGGGCGGCTTGGGTCGAATACGGTGCTGGTATGGCAGAGGCCCTTCCCCCTGACGTGGCTGACGTTCTCGACGTCCTTCTCAGCAGCGACGATCCCGTTCACCTGGCGCTCCGCGATCAGGTACCCCACCTCCGGGTTCGAGAGCGCTGTACCTGTGGATGTGGCACCGCCTATTTCGAGCTCGACACAGCGGCGGTCCGACCGGCGCCCTCCGGGGCGAGCACGGTGGTAGCGGCCGAGGCACAGATCTACACGGGGAACGGCGATTGCCCCGGCGAAGTCCTGGTCTTTGCCGAGGCGGGCTATCTGTCGTGGCTGGAGGTCTGCTCGTGGAGCGACGACATCGAGGTCACGCTGGCCCTGGCCCAGCAGACGCTGGGCCGCTGACCCACCCGTGCTGGGCTGCATCGACCAGATTGTTTGAGACGGGATGTCACCCGTTCGCGTGACGCGATCCGCTTCTGGGCCACGATGATCCGCAGGATGCTCCACTCTCGCACTGCCGGGGTGATGGAGGCGGGGAGGTGCTCGTGGGTAAGCCGGCGGAAGCCGTACCGGCCTGGGAGTGGCTCTCGGATATCCAGGTCGGTTTCGTCGGGGCCGACGGCTCCGAGCGGTTCGGTCCACTGGCCCGGCATTGGGACGAACCTTTTGAACGTGCCTCGCCAGCTCGGAAGTTCACTGCGTTCAAGGGGCAGAAGAACTTCACGGGCGAGGACTGGGCGGCGATGTCGCGCTCCCTGGTGGGCTACGAGTCGTGGGTTGAGCGGGATGCCGCGATGGCTCTGGATTTCGATCCCGCCGTCACCGCCCTGGCCTCCCAGCCCTTTCGCCTGGTCTGGAAGGACGGGGCGCGCAACCGCGAGCACGCCCCGGACTAGCCATTCCTCTCTGTAACTACCGGCAACTTGCGCAGTCCCTACCCAAAACCGCAGATACACCAGCCGATGCCGTACTCGCGGGCGGCGCGCTACTTGAAGGCGACGAAGAGGTAACCGCCGTCCACATCGTGCTCCCGCGGCCGCACCTCACGCCGATCGAGCCGGTCGAGGACGACCGGCAGGATCTTTGCTGCGCCGCCCGCGGCGGCTGCGGACAGTCCGGAGGGCAGGCACTCGGCGGTGACCCCTCGAGGCCGATCGCCGGCCCTGTGACTGACTGCGGGTGGCCCCCACGGCCCGTGGGGCGCGTCCCGGGTGGGGGCGCCCCACGGGCCGTGGGTGATGCGGTTCCTCGTCCGTTTCGGTCCGGTCAGGCGGCGAGCAGTTCGGTGACCAGGCGAACGGCCTCCGGCACCTCGACGTGGTCGTCCGGGGTGGCTCCGAAGTGGGCACCGGTCGGCGTCACCACGGCGGTCGCGCCGAGGCCCTCGACCAGCAGCCGGACGTGCTCGGACGGGTCGGGCTGGTTGACCGGGTCGTCCATCGCCTGCAGGACCCGGAAGTGGCGGGCGGAGCGGCGGATCCGCTCCCAGTCGAAGCCCCCCTCGAAGAACGGGGCGAGTTCGTCGTAGCCGACCTCGTGGGCCGAGGTCGCCACCAGGAGGACGCCCGTGAACACCCCGTCCACCTCGGGGTCGTGCTGCTCCAGGAACCGGAGCACGTTGACGCCGCCGATGCTGTGCCCGACCAGGACCGTGGACCCGGCGGGGCCGACGGCCAGCGCGGCGTCGCCGAACGCCTCGCGCCAGGGCCCGAGCTGCGGGGCTTCGGTCTGCGGCAGGCGGGGCACGGTAACGCGGTGCCCCGCGGCCGCGAGCCGCTCGGTCAGGTACGGGAACCAGACGCTGTCGTCGCTCGCGCCGTAGCCGTGCGACACCACGATCTCGCTCATGATCGATTCACTCCCCCAAATAAAAACGATACGTTGCGTTTCGATTGAACCTAGCACACTGCTAGCGTGTTCCGCGTGCCCACCGGACCATCCCCGAACCGCCGCACCGGCGGCCGGCTCCGCAGCGAGGAAGCCCACGACTCCGTCCTGGCCGCCGCGATCGAACTCGTCGAGGAGCTCGGCTACCAGGCCGTCACCGTCGAACGGATCGCCGCCCGCGCCGATGTCGCCAAGAGCACCATCTACCGCTGGTGGAAGTCGAGAGCGACCCTCGTCATGGACGCCTACCGCGCCGCCGTCGAACAACGGATGCCCGAACCCGACACCGGCTCCCTCGCCGGCGACCTGACCGCCTTCGCCACCGCCCTGTACGGCGTCACCGCACACCCCCTCCGGGTGCAGACCCTGCGCGGCCTGATGGCCGAAGCCCAACTCGACCCCGCCTTCGCCGAACCCTTCCGGGACTGGGTGGAGAGCCGCCGGGCGGTTGTGTCCGCGATCCTGGCGCGTGGAGCGCAACGCGGCGACCTACCGCCCACCGCCGACCTGGACGCCGTCACCGACCAGCTCTTCGGCCTCTTCTGGTACCGCCTCCTGGTCGGCCACCAACCGCTCGACCCCGCCCAGGCGGCGACCCACGTCGACCAACTCCTCCACGGCCTGCACGCACGGCACCACCGGTAGGCCCGTCCGTCGGACCGGGCGGGCCGTCCCGGACGGGCTGGACACGCCCCAGTACGGGCTGATTCTGACCACGCACATGAAGGCATTCGTCGACGTGGACGCGGCCGTGCGTGAGCGAGAGGCAATCACACCTCAGACCGCGTTTGAGATCTGCGGTGCCCAGTGGCTCAGGTGATCGTTGAGTCTCGTGTGAGTAGTAGTGGGGGCGGGTACCCGTCTGACCTGACGGATGAACAGTGGGCACTGGTGGAGCCACTGCTCCCGCCGGCGCGGGTGGGACCGAAGGGCGGTCGGCGGGAGAAGCATCCCCGGCGGAGGATCGTCGACGCGATCTTCTATGTGGTGCGGACCGGGTGTGCCTGGCGGCAGTTGCCAAAGGACTTCCCGCCCTGGCCCACTGTGTACTGGTACTGCGCGCCGTGAGGCGCTTCGTTGTATCCCCGGTTCAGCCGGGATGAACTTGGAGGGGGGTTCTTGGGTCACCTGACTTACCTGGACGCGAAAGCGTGAGGGGAAAACAGCATGTCAGGAAAGCGGTGGCCGCTCGGAGTTGTCCAGGGCGGGGTCCCGCAAGACCCGCGTGATATGGCCAAGACTGGATTGTTTGAAGCCTAATCTCCAGCGGTGAAAGTAGACACCCGTCGGAACGACAGCTGAAACCGATGCTCTCGTCTTGCCTGGGTATGAAATACCTGCTCGGGCAACCTCCAAGGTGAGAGGCGCCTTCCAACGAGGATGGCCAAGGGGATGAGTGGGCGGCCTACGTCATGCTCGAAACGTACAACGAAGACGTACCACGGGATCGCCTAAGGGGCGCGAGCCCTATGGCGACGGAGTGTCCGTAGTAGTCGCAGGAGTAACGACCTGCCGGGGAGGCCGGGAAAGCCGGTCGCAGGGCGAAGGGACACAGGTGATCAAGACGTCCATTGCGGGGAGGCATGCGTAATGCAGAGCGCCAAAACGGTGTTGGACGTCATTCGGGAACGTGGCAGGCGTGGCCTGCCACTGGAAAGGCTGTACCGGCAACTGTTCAATCCGCAGTTGTTCCTCATGGCCTACGGCCGAATCCACGCCAACAGGGGTGCGATGACGCCAGGGGCCACTGGGGAGACCGTGGACGGCATGTCGCTGGCGAAGATCGAGGCGATCATCCGAGCCCTGCGCACGGAGTCGTTCCGATGGACGCCGGTGAGGCGGGTCTACATCGAGAAGAAGGGGTCCACGAAGAAGCGCCCGCTCGGCCTGCCGACCTGGTCGGACAAGCTGGTCGCCGAGGTGGTTCGCCTGGTGTTGGAGGCGTACTACGACGTCCAGTTCTCCGACCGCTCCCACGGCTTCCGCCCCGGAAGGGGCTGCCACACCGCGCTGCGTGACGTGGTGAAGTACTGGACCGGAACACGATGGTTCATCGAAGGAGACATCTCCGACTGCTTCGGCAGCCTGGATCACGAGATCATGCTCGCGACCCTTGGAGAGAAGATTCACGACAACCGGATGCTGCTACTAATCGAGCGCATACTCAAGGCCGGATACCTGGAGGACTGGAAATGGAACGCCACGCTGAGCGGTGCGCCGCAAGGCGGGGTAGCATCACCGGTCCTGTCGAATATCTACCTCGACCGGCTCGATCAGTTCGTTGAACAGGAGCTACTGCCGGAATTTAATCGAGGGGACACGCGGAGGCGCCTACCCGAGTACCACCGGATCGGTTCTCGGATCTTCTGGGCACAACAGCGCGGAGATCGCGTTGAGGTCAGGCGACTGCGACTAATGAAACGCAGCATGCCGAGTGCCGACCCGAACGATCCTGAGTTCCGACGCCTGCGGTACGTCAGGTATGCCGATGACTGGCTCCTCGGATTCGCCGGACCGAAGCACGAGGCCGAGGAGATCAAATCGAGGATGCGGAACTTCCTGCGAGACGAACTCAAGCTGGAACTCTCCGAGTCCAAGACACTGATCACACACGCCACCAACCAGGCGGCGCGATTTCTCGGCTACGAGATCAAAGCCCAACGATGTGACACGAAGCTGACCGGCCCCCGTCGGTCAGCGAACGGGATCATCGGGCTCTTCGTGCCACGGCAAGTAGTCCGGCAGCGCAGTGCGATGTACATGAGGGACGGGAAACCGGCACCACGCGGAGTGCTCCACCACGACAGCGACTTCTCGATCGTGGCGGCGTACCAGGCGGAGTACCGGGGACTCGTCCAGTACTACCTCCTCGCCCAGGATGTCTCCCAACTGGCCCGGCTCCGTTGGGTCATGGAAACGTCCCTGCTCAAGACCCTGGCTGGGAAGCACAAGTCCTCCGTCACGAAGATGGCCCGCCGCTACAAGGCGACCATCGACACGCCGGTCGGACCCCGCGAGTGCTTGCAAGTCACGGTCGAGCGCGGTGGCGGTAAGAAGCCGTTGGTGGCCCGCTTCGGCGGGATCCCACTTCAGCGGCAGCGCACAGCGGTACTGGCCGACGAGAGGCCGCGGGAGCCGAACCACGTCAGCGGAGTTGAACTGCTGAAGCGGCTCCTGGCCGACGAGTGCGAGATGTGCGCGTCACGCCGTGGACTCGAAGTCCACCACATCCGCAAGCTCGCCGATCTGAAGCGACCCGGCCGGCCCGAAACGCCGGTGTGGATCACGCTCATGGCGATACGACGCCGCAAGACCCTCGTGGTCTGCCAGCCCTGTCACCAGGACATCCACGCAGGCCGGGCCACCTCTTCCACCCGAAAACGACCACTGGAGAGCGGTGTGCTGGGAAACTAGCCCGCACCGTTCGGGAAGGGGCCGTCGGAAAAGGACCCGCACCACGGGCACCTCGTCGGCGGCCTACTTCACTCACCTGGTGGCACGACGACGGCACCGTCGAGCGCATCCACGACGGCCTGCGCCGCCAGGTACGCGAGGCCGACGGCCGCAATGCCGAGCCGAGCGCGGGACTGATCGACTCGCAGTCGGTCCGCACCGCTGACACCGTGCCCGCGTCGACCAGGGGATTCGACGCCGGCAAGAAGGTCAAAGGCCGCAAGCGGTTCCTGGTCACCGACACCCTCGGCCTGCTGGTGGCCGTCCACGTGGTTGCCGCGAGCGTCCAGGACCGAGACGGCGGTCGCCGCCCGCTTCTGGGGGCCCGGCTCGACCACCCGCGGATTTCGAGACAGCTCGCGGAAGACCGTCCGGATCCCCCGGCCGGCCCGATCCCGGACACGACGAGTGGTCACCCACCGCAGGGATGCCGAGTGCTGTCCGCAGCTGCCTCCCGGCCACTGCCCCAGGGCGCCCCGGCCCGTGACAGAACCTGGCCCTCCGGGCCCCGCTCACCGCTGTCGTCCTGCCGACCGCCCAGGAACCGCTGCGCGACCTGACGGGCGCCACCCTCGGGCAACGACGACCGGCGGGCCGGTTCCCGGACAACACGCGCGGCCTCCGGCACACCCCGCTGACGCGCCGGGACGGCACACGGCTCCACACCGACACCCCCCCGGGGCGACCTCGACCGCATCCGGCGCAAGCCGGACGTCCCCGTCGGCCCCGGCGTGCCCGAACAGGACACCCGGACCGCAATGCCCGCCGCTGCACGGTCGATGGCGTCCTGCGGAGCAGGCGCACGCCGGACCCGGTGACAGTGCGGGCCTGCCCACCGATCCGGCGGCGACCGACGGTGTTCCGGCTCGCGGCGGCCGCCGCGTCGGCGCCGGTGACGGTCCCGCAGGAACGGCCCGGCCGGAGCGCGGCGAGGACGGTGGAAATCGGGTGCCGGGGGTGCCGTGCGTGGCAGACCGGAAAGGGGGCACACGGCTGCCGGGCGCGCCGCGCGCTCCGGACAGGGGAGGCGTCATGGTGGCCACCGCACGGGAGTTCCGGTCCAGTGGGGAGGTGCCGACCGGTCCGTTCCTGCGCGCCGCCGGGCGGGCCGGCTTCACAGCCCGCGGAGTCGTCTACGTCGTGATCGGCTACCTCGCCCTGCGGATCGCGACGGACGGCCGGGGCCCGGACGAGGCCGACCGTGAAGGGGCACTGCGCCAGATCGCGGCCCGGCCCGGCGGCACGCTCCTCCTGTGGCTGCTCGTCCTCGGCTTCGCGTGCATGACGCTCTGGCGCGCCGCCGCCGCAATGTCGCACGACGAGCACGGCGGCGGTCGGCGCAAGCCGGGCAAGCGGTTGCCGGACGCCGGGCGGGCGGTGTTCTACGCGTCGGTCTGCTGGGGCACCGCCGCCTTCGCCTCCGGTACCGCAGGCGGGTCGAACAGCGACCGCGCATCCAAGGACCGGACGGCCGACGCGCTCGCCCTGCCGGGTGGCCGCCTGCTGGTGGGCGCAGCCGGCCTGGCACTGGTCGGCGTGGGTGTGGGCATCGCCGTGCGCGCCGCCCTGCGGACCTTCCTGCGCCGACTGGACACCGTCTCAATGGGCCGGCGCACCCGTACCGCGGTCACCGCAATCGGGGTCGCCGGCAACGCGGCGCGCGGCGTGGTGTTCGCGGGCGTGGGGCTCTTCGCCATCACGGCGGCGGCCCGCTACGACCCCGGGCGGGCGAGAGGCGTCGACGACACCCTCCGGTCCTTCACGCACACCCCGGCCGGCCCGTGGCTGCTCGCCGCCGTGGCGGTCGGACTGCAGCTGTTCGGCGTCTTCTCGTTCGTCTCCGCACACCGACGGCGCTTCTGACCCGAAGAACACCTCCCCCACCGCATCCGGTACCGCCGGCCCTGCGCCGCGCGGCCACGGTCACCGTGCAGTGGCCTGGCCCCTGTGCCGTCCGCCGACCGGCCCCGCCTGCTGACGGTCCGACAGTCTCCAGGATCGCGATGTCACGACAAGCGGCTCATTGCTCGTCCTTGGGGCCCTGGACGTCGACAGGCTGCGTGCCGTTGAAGGTCACCAGGATCCCGAAGGGGTCCGCCAGTCGGAACCTGCTCTCCGTGAACCGGATCGCCCACGTTCGGTCGGCCCACACCACCACTTCGGGACCTGCCAACGGCAACTCCGGAAGATCCAGCCAGCTCAGTTCCTCGGGTGTGAGCTCGAAGTGCCGCTCCCTGAGCCGGGTCCGGCAGTACCGCACGGCTCGGTCGACGAAGACGTCGAAATTGCTCACAACGTCGAGAACGAGTTGGAGGGCGACCTCTTCAGGCGGCGCGGCCGGCTCGATCACCAGACTGACAACCGCCGCGTTACCGCCCGCCGACTCCGGGAAGCAGCCGGTCCAGCAGGCCAAGGACGCAGGGCTCTCCGTCCGTTCCAACGCGAGCCCAGCGATACGCAGCGTTGCAGGCAGGTCCACATCAGTGTCCGCGGTACTTGGAATTCCGCCGTCGTCCGACATCGGTTCAGCATATGCGAAGCCCCATCACGCCGATCAGCCCGACAGCCGAGCCGCGCAGCGACCGCGCGACCGGCTCCGGGGCCGTGCCGTCGAGGTCGTGCCGGAGCCTCCGCGGGAGGAGTGCCGGCCGTTCTGCGGGCGGTGGTCGGCCGGCTTCCTCAGACTGTCGCTGCGGCGCCGCACTGCTGCCGCCCGGTGTGCACGCCGAGCAGTCGGAGGACGTCGGCGCGGCCGGAGCCGCCTCACCCGCTCCGGCCGCGCGCGCGGGCCGTACGCCGGATCAGGCCAGGCGGTCCGGAATCGGGGCGAGCGCGTAGTTCTCCCGGACGAACGAGTCCATCTGGTGCCGGTCACCGGAGAGGTTCACCACCCGGTCGACCTTGCCCGCCGCGTCGAAGTGCCAGACCAGCGCCCAGGTGGTGTCGACCTTCCCGGTGCCCTCGGTGGTCCAGCCCCGGTGAATGTCGACCACGTACTCGTCGTTGACGCCGAAGAAGATCGGCTCCGCCTTGAAGCCGGACTTTCCCAGCTGGTCGAAGAAGGCCCGCACCTCGGCCACCCCGCGCTTGGTACCGGAGAGCGGGTGGCGCCCCGGGATGGTCCACTCGATCCCCTCGGCCAGCACCTCGCTCATCGCGTCGACGTCACCCGCGCCGTAGGCCGCGAAGAAGGCCTCGATCGCAGCAACCTTCGGGTCCTTCGTCTCACTCATGGGTCCCCCTCGAATCCTCGTGCACCGATCCCCCTGATCGGTGCCGCGGAGATCCTGCTCGAAGCAGATGCCCGACGCCAATGCGGTCCCGGTATGCGGGACGGAGTCCGGTGGGTGGCGCAACGGTCGCGCAACCCCTTCGATCGGCGGGGTCCTGACCGACTGTCATGCATCGGAGGCCTGTCCGGCCCGTCGGAAAGGGACGTGGAGCGTGCGCCACGTCGACACATCGCCGCAAGCCGGGGCCGAGGGCGGTCCCGGAGGCCCACCGGGCGCGCATGGCCCGGTCGTAGACGACGAGGTTGCCGTCGGACTGCATGATGACCCTGCCCGGCGCGGTGTTGGCGGTCGTGGTGTTCCAGACCGCGTGGCCGCCCTCGTCGTACTGCACGAGGTTGCCGTCGTTCTGGTAGACGAGCCGCTCGTCGCCGTTGCCGGAGACCAGCGAGTCGCCGGGGAGCAGGCAGTTGCGCCAGTCCATGTGGTCCCAGCCGCGCGGGTTGCGCACGCAGTCCCACTCCCGGTCGACGTCGGCCGACGCGCTGGTGGCGGTGCCGAGGCCGATGACACCGGCCAGGGCGGTCGCGGCAGTTACGAGCGCGACGAGCCGCTTGGGGGGCCTACCAGTCTCAACCCCCAACCTTCCCACCGGCCGCTGACGGGCATCCCTTCCAGGGAAATCCTCGTCGGGCGACCTGGGAACGTAAGGGCTAGCGTGGAAATGGTGAACGTAGGTACCTGACATTTCGCCGCCCGCGGCAACTGTTGATCCGTGCATCCGGGAGGGGTCGCCGTGGAGCGCCGGCACAACCACAAGGAGATGGTGGGAATGTCGCACCAGTTCCCGGGTGCGGACAAGGGGTCCCCCGAGCTTGACGTGAGGGACGCGGAGCCCGTTCGGATACCCGACGGACTGGCCGGTGAGTTGTCTGCTCGCCCTGAACACACCGGCCGCAAGCACAAGCTCTACCCGGACATTCCGCTCGTTCTCGACGGAGAAGTGGTGGAGGACCTTGAACGCATGAACGCGGAAGTGACGCGGCCCTTGTTCATGACGCGTCTGATCCACAACTCGTCCCTGGCTCTGGGGGCCTTCACCGACCGCGAAGCGATGCTGTCGGAGGCGCGCCGTATGTACACCGACGCCGAGAAAGGGGCGCTGGAGGCGGCCCTCGAGGCGACCTGTACGCAGCCACCGGACGCCTTGCCCACACAGGTCTGTTTCTTCGAGGACATCGATGAGCAAGGCGACGTGAAGTGTGTGGGGGCGGGGCTGGGATATCCGGACCTGAGCAAAGTGCACAGAGGTTTTCTGGGCGCAGGGGATTGGATTTTCGTCATCTCCTCCTTGAGCAGGTGCCGGTTCGATGTGTCACTGTTCGATCTCCTCGAATGGCACGGGGACGAGTTCTTCCAACCCAAGGGATGCAATACTCCCGATCTCGGGCGCTTCCGCTGGAACGACCTGGCGGTGTCCATCGCGAATTGGGGGACGTGACCCGCCGCCCGATGCCAACGGCGGAGTGCGTCAATCCGCCGGGGGCAGCGGAACCGACGCCCGTCCTGGAGGCGCACCACGCCGGCGCGGCCCAGCGCCAGCGGCGGCCTGACGTTGTTAGGGACGACGTCGCCCACCTCGGGCGCCTCCGCCCTCTCCGATCATCCTCGGTCGCCCTTGGTCGATCCAGCCGGCTATACCCAGGACCCGTACGCCGGACGGTGCGGTGACGACTCCCAGGTCGGCAGAGGTTGACTCATCCGCTGATTCAACCAGGTACGGATCGGCTGACTCCCCGCCCCGGCAGTACGCAGCGCGCCACCGAAGCCGAAGTCACAAACCCCGGTGCTCCGTCAAACTCGGTACGCCCCGTGTACGAGCCTGCGGTTGTGAAGGCCTCGATGGTGACGGGGCGTTGGTGCAGCGGGACTCCGGGCAGATGGGGTGGCCACGGGGTCGGTCGGCCGAACGCGGTGATGCTGTCGAGGCCGTCGGGCCGTTCCCGGACGGCTGCACGAGGACGGCCGCGGCTGCGGGGGCCTCGCGGCAGTGCAGCCACGCCACTTCGCCGACGCGGGGCCCGCAGGCGTGGGGGCGGCGCAGCGCCATCGCGCCCAGTACCTGTCCGGAGCCGTCGTGGGCCACAAGGGCGCACGACTGCCCCTCGTGTGTCCCGTCGATGCGCGGGAGCGGGCGCTGCGCGGGGAGTTCGGCCCGCCCCGTCGAGGGCGCCTTCGGCGTCGCCGGGTCGCTTCGCGCAGCGGCCCGACGACGTTGCTGCCGGTCGTGATCGGCGATGCCACGATCTAGGCCGGGACCGGTCCGACGTCGACGCCCGAGATCCGGCCGAGTTCGTCGAAGGAGACCACCGTGGTGCCGCCGCCGGGCAGCTGCGCGGTAGTCCGGTCGGCTTCCTCCCGTACCTGGACCCCGTGCAGGGCGAACCAGCCTTCGACCACCCGCCGCGGCGAGCGGGCGAAGAGCTGCGCACCGGTGAGCAGGTGGCGCGGCATGGCGACCGGGTCGAACCCTGCCGGCCGGAGCTGCGGGTCCTGCGGCACGAAGTAGACCCGGCTCCCGGGGCCGGCTTCCTGGCCGAGGTAGCCGGGTGCACCGAGCACCGCCGCGCCGAGGAAGGCCAGCGCCTCCGCGGCATGGCGCGGATCGATGAAGCCGGCCAGGTCCACGCCCTCCTGCACCAGCTCGGCGACGCCGTGTCGGCGGCCGAACTCGGCGATCCGCTCACCGGCCGCGACCACCGCGCCGCCGCGCAGCCCAGGGTTGGCCCAGCCCCACAGCCAGGTCTGCTCGTCCGTGTCGTAGCTGCCCAGCAGCCCGACCCGCAGGGTCCGGCCGCCGGACTCGTAGCGGCACTCGTCGAGGTCCGCGCTCCACGGGCCGCCCGGGACGGCCTGGCCGATCAGTTCGAGCTGCTGGGCGCCCCACGCCGCGTGGTACTCGGCGGCGTCCAGGAAGGCGTCGGAGAAAGCAGTGATCATCCGGGCAGCCTAGGGGACGTCGGCTGCGGGCCCGGAGCAGGGCCCTGACCTGAGGTAGTCCCGGGATCAACCCAGGTCAACAGCCACCAGCGACAGGCCCGGCCAGGCAGGCCCTGGGAACGGTCTGGCTGACGGGCAACCCCGGGGATGTGACGTCTCCCCAGGTCAACCGCCCGTAGGTGGGGAATCGAGCAGAGCAGTTCTGTGTCGCGCGCCTGGGCCAGGGTGCTCCACTGCTGGCCGCAGAAGCGCCACCAGATCGGCGGCGCCGAAGCGGCGCAGCGGCGTCCCGGTGGTGGCCACCACCGGGAGGGCGGGGTGCGGCTGCGCGGTCATGATGCCGTCCTCCCAGTGGGCGGGTGCGTGCCAGGCGTGCCGGGAGGCGCGGACACGGCGCAGCAGTCGCTCGCGGTCGGCTTTCGCCTTGGCCTTCTTCTGCTCCGCAGTGCGCGGTGGGGCGCCGGGTCGGCGGGTGCGCTTGCGGCCGGCCTCGAGAACGAGCGCGACCGGGGGCAGCCCTTCGCGGCCGGTGGCCGGGTGGCGGTCCACAGGCGCAGGTCGTGGGCGCGGGCGCCGGGACGGTGGAGCGAGGTCTCGAAGGCGCGCTTGGTGGCGCCCTTCGCGGGGAGCCGGCACCAGGTGCGGTGGGTGGCGAGCTTGGCCACGAGGGTGCCGGCGCCCTCGTTGTCCCGGTCGACCTCCACCAGGAGCACCGGCACGTCCGTGCCGGGGTCGGTGAGGACCAGATCGGCGAAGAGCGAGCGGCGGCCGGGCAGCTTGTGCTCGACCTCGGTGGAGAACGCGGCGCGGGCTCTGTGCGGACGGCAGCTGCGCGATTTCGGCGTCGACCACCGTCCGATCGAGGCGATCGTGAAGGACGCCCGCGCGGAGGTGAATGCCTCCTTGTCAGGTACGAAGGAGACCGGGTGTCGGCCACCCGCCAGATCGCCCTGCGCGCCGCCTACTACCTCACCTGCGGCGGGTGGAAGCGCCCTGCTGGAGCGCAGCGACCTCCCGGGCAGCGGGCCCACCGCTCATGCGCGAGGAGAGGCGGACCTTCTTGTCGTGGGCCGAGCGTTGCAGGTGTGTGTTTTGGCACCCGGTGCAGGGCGACCCGTTGGCGGTCCGCCTGCGGTGCGGAGCCCGAGCCGGACCGTGTTGTGCTCGGCCCGGAGCAGGGCGCCGTACAGCTCGCCGGCGTCGGGCATCGAGTCGGCTCCACTGTGCTGCTCGTGCTGGTCGCGGAGATCGGCCACCAGGTCGGCGGGGCGCTTGAGGTCCGGCCGGAGCGGAGACCTGGGCAGGGGCGCGCAGTGGCCTTCGCTCCGGTGGTGGTGCGGGGGCGCTGGCGGGTCACGGCCACCGTCCTCGCCGATCCGACGGCGTGCGGCTCAGGAGTCCGCCTCGGTGCGGAGGTGGCCGAGCAGCTCCCGGGCTGCGGTCTGCGCATCCGCGCAGTTGCGGTGGCCACCGTAGGGAACCGGGGTGCCGCGCACGGCCTCCAGCTGGGCGCTGATGGGCTCGCCCGGGTCGAGCGGGACGAATGCGACGGGTTCGTCCGTGATGGGCCGCCCCTGCGCGTCGAGGAGGAACAGCCAGGTTCCGGCCGGTCCGTTGACGGCGGCAGCCGACACGTCACCGAGGCCCGTGGTGAGCCGGTGTGCCAGGTCGGCGGTACGAGGGTCGAGGACGGTGGCGCCGCGCGGCAACCGGCGAGGCCGATCGGGCCGGCGCGGACGGCGAGATCTCCTGGTGGGTGGTGGACGAGCTGGTGGACAGCGAGGTCGAGCAGGCCCTCGACGAACTGGTGCCGCGGTGGATCGCCGCCGACCGGCCGTTCCAGCGGCCGCGCTTCCTCGGCCGCGAGATCTCCGGGTCGGACTGGCTCGCCCTGCCGGAGCACCCCGACGCGTGAGCAGCCCCTGTCGTCGTGCGCCGGGGGCGGCAGTGGCCGCCTCCCGGCGCACCGGTCACCGCAGCGCGTCGCCACCACGCACACCGGGTGCGGCCGGGTCGGCGCGGTGCCCGGTTCGGCACCGCCCGGTCGTGGCCGGGCGGGTCGCCGGGGTCAGAGCCAGCCGTGTTGGGCGGCTTTGATGCCGGCTTCGAAGCGGCTGGTGGCGTTGAGGCGTTCCATGATGGAGGCCATGTGGCGGCCGACGGTGCGGGAGGAGATGCCGAGGCGTTGGCCGGCGGTGTCGTCGGTGAGGCCGGTGCCGAGCAGGCGCAGGAGGTCGCGTTCGGTGGGGGTGAGTCCGGTGGCGGGGTCCTCGGGAGTGGCGGCGCCGAGGGGGACGGCGGTGTTCCAGGCCTGTTCGTAGAGGTCGAGGAGGGCGTTGAGGATGCCGGGCTCGGTGATGTGCAGGGCGCCTTTGCGGGTGTCGTCGGGGTCGATGGGGACGAGGGCCTGGGTGCGGTCGACGATGACGACGCGCTGGGGGACGGTGGGGGCGGTGCGCACTTCACCGCCCTGGCCGAGCAGCCAGTGGGCGTAGTGGGCGGCGTGCGGCTGGTGGCGGTTGGAGTCCTGGTAGAGGGTGCGGATGCTCACGCCGCGGGCGAGTGCCTGGGCGTCGGCCGGGCGGGAGGCGGCGAGGTCCTCGGGGCGTTGGGTGCCGGGCTGGCTGCTGAGGACTTCGCGGGTGGCGGTGCGGCCCATGCGCTCCAGGCGGCCGTGGATGGCGTCGAGGCCGAGGAGGCGTTCGCCGTGGGCGGTGTGGTGTTCGGCGCGGTCGGCGACCATGCGGGTCACGGCGGCGCGGGAGGTGGCGAGGGCGGCCTGGCGGGCGGCGAGGTCGGCTTCCTGGCGGGCGACCATGTCGGCGAGGCCGATGGCGGGGTCGACGGCGCGCATCCTGCCGGGGTGTTCGGCGGAGGCGCGGATCAGCATGAGGGTGCCGAGTTCGTCCAGGGCGTCGTGGAACTGGCCGGGGGTGAGGCCACTGCGAGCGGCGAGGGTGTCGATGTCGTCCGCAGGACCGTCGAGCATGGCCCGGTAGACCTGGCAGGCAGTGGACGAGAGGCCGAGTGCCTCCAACATGGTTCCCCCCGGAAACGTGTGGCGGACATGCACGACGGTGCACGAACGTGACTGATGATTTCAGCGGGGCGCAGTTGCACACAAGGGCCGACCTGTCCCGCCTGCGGCGGCTTTCACCGGTTTGACCAGCGGATTCCCCTCTGTGTCACCTACTGGGGGAACCGGCCGCGCCCCAGGTCCTGACACGTCTACGGCGGACTGTCCGATGTCGGACAGTCCGGTTGGCGACAGCCGGTTCGCCTTCCGGTGGGCCCCGTGGCAGGCCAAGCTGGTGATCGCCGCCGGAGAAACCGACCGGACGGCGAACCGGAACGAGCGTCAACCGCGGGACGCCGAACCGGAACTCCCGTGTCCAACCGAGTCGTTCAGGAGAATCACCGATATGCGCAGCCACCTGGTCAAGGTCGTCGCGGTCACCGCCCTCGCCCTCACCGCCCTGTTCGCGGCCCCGGCCGTCCTCGTCCCCTCCGCCTCCGGACCCGCCGCCGCTGCCCCCTCCCCCTCCCCGAGCGGCACCGTGCCCGGCACCGGCGACAGCCTCGGCTGGGGCTGACCCCCTTGGACGTTGTCCACGCCAGCCTGAGGCGCAGGGATCGCGGTGCGGTCGCGTCGCAGGAAGCGAGCGAGGTCGTCGGCATCCTGTGGGCCCACGCCCGGCCCGGTGACGCGCTCCAGCACATCACCGCCCGCCCCCAGGACGACCGGGTGGACCTGCTGCTCTACCTCCTCACCCGCCGCACTGCCGACGGCCCGTCGGACCCCGTCGCCTCCGCGCACACCCTGATCGCCCGGGGCCACCGCGCCTCGCCGCTGCTGTCCCGCCGCTACCACCCGCCGGCGCCGGAAACCTGCTGATCGTCCGTCATCAGCCCGCCGGGCCGCCGGCGGGGCCTTCGCCCCGGCTTTTCGACACCGACCGCTGTTCCTGCAGGACAGCCGTCCGCCGACACCCGCCGGGCCGCCCCGCGCGCCCGCCGTGCCACGTCACCACCCGAACCCGACCCAAGGAGATTCCGCATGCCTTCCTCCCTCCGCTCCAGGCTCGTCCGGCTCACCCTGGCCGCCGCCGTCGCCGCCTCCGGCGCGATCGCCACCACCGCGGTCACCGTCGCCACCGCCACCACCGCCCAGGCGGCGTCCTCGGTGGGCGGCCAGATCACCCGCAGCGAGGTACTCGCCCGTGCCAACGACTGGTACAACCGCAATGTCCAGTACGACCAGGACGCCTCGGCCGCCGACGTCGGCGGCCGCTACTACCGCACCGACTGCTCCGGGTTCGTCTCGATGGCCTGGCACCTGGCCTCCAGCGAGAACACCGACAGCATCGACGTGCGGTCGCTGACCACCCGCGTCGCGCTGACCGACCTCCAGCCCGGCGACGCCCTCGACAACGACCCCCACGACGGCAACATCCTCGGCTCGGGCCACATCGTCCTGTTCGACCGCTGGATAGACAGGTCCGCCGGCACCTTCGCCTACATCGCCGAGTCCAGCAAGGCCAACGACATGCAGAAGGGCACCGCCTCCATCTACGGCGGCGACATCGGCGGCCACCCGGCCAGCGGCTACTTCGGTCTCCGCTACAACAACATCACCGGCGCAAGCGCCTCCGCCGGTACGG
>NZ_JZWY01000396.1:0-393 GCF_000966955.1 Streptomyces sp. NRRL S-495 | reverse complement strand
GCCGGTACGGAGTCGGGTGGTGCGGGGCGGGTGCGGTGGGCGGACTTCGACGGTGACGGCCGTGCGGACTACGTCGTTCTCAACGACAACGGTTCGGTGCGGGTGTTCCTGAACAAGGGCGGTGACGGGCACGGGGGTTGGAGCGACCTGGGCCAGGTGTCCACCGGGATGACCTCCGACCGCGCCCGGGTGCGTCTGGCGGACTACGACGGTGACGGGCGCGCGGACTACCTGTTGATCAACGCCAACGGGTCGGTGCGGGTGTTCCTGAACAAGGGCGGTGACGGGGGGCGCGGCGGTTGGAGCGACCTGGGCCAGGTCGCCACCGGCCTGACCGCGGACCCCTCGCAGGTGACGTTCGCGGACTTCGACGGCGACGGGCGCACCGACTAC
>NZ_JZWY01000395.1:0-467 GCF_000966955.1 Streptomyces sp. NRRL S-495 | reverse complement strand
CGACTACGTCGTCACCCAGGCGGACGGTGCGGTGGGCGTGTTCCGCAACACCGGTGTCGGTGGTTGGAGCGACCTCGGCAAGGTCGCCGGTGGTGTCACCACCGACCGCAGCCGCGTCAAGTGGGCCGACATCGACGGCGACGGGCGCGCCGACTACAACATCGTCAACCCCGGCGGCTCGATCACCAGCTACGTCAACCACGGCGGCGACACCGGTGGTGGCTGGACGCTGCGGGCGCAGATCACCACGGGTCTGACCGGCGACCAGAACGCGGTGTCGCTGGCGGACATCAACGCCGACGGCCGTGCCGACTACCTCGTCACCACCGGCCCCACCACCGCCTTCCTCAACAACGGCGGCGACGACCGCAACAACCCCGGCTGGATCGACTACGGCCAGATCGCCGCCGGCGCCTGAACCCCGCACCCGCACCACCGACCGGCACCACGAACCCCAGCCACGAACC
>NZ_JZWY01000405.1:0-367 GCF_000966955.1 Streptomyces sp. NRRL S-495 | reverse complement strand
AACAAGGGATCCACCCGGGGAAGCACACGCAGACGGCCGTCGGCCTCGCGAAGGCCGACGTCGACACTGCGTAGCTCCTCCCGACCCTCACGCGGCTCGAAGCCGTCCCGTTCGTGCATCCGGACCACGTGCGCGAACGAAGCCCGTGCCTGCGGCACCGAGCGCGCTGCCGCCCAGGACGAGCGTGGCGATCGTCTCGTTAACCGCCATCGCGTGCCGGGGCACCGGAGCGCCCGGCACCCCGGGCCGTTGAGCCCATGTCGGAGCGAGGCAGACCGAGCACCTGACCAGGGTGTGTGCAGAGGTCTTATGGTCAGGAGACAGGGCAGCTAGCCTCCATCCATGTCGGAGCACACGGAGTGGGAAG
>NZ_JZWY01000404.1:0-463 GCF_000966955.1 Streptomyces sp. NRRL S-495 | reverse complement strand
GGATGAAGCAGGCTCTCGACGTCTGGCTGGAGCGCACGAGCGGCGACGACGGCGGTCCTCCCCGAATCGAACCCGGCAGCAGCTTGGCCGGGGACGACCGGTTGTTCTTGGGGCATCCGGTGTCGAGTGTGGCGTGGCACGGGCTGCTCACGGCGGTGGAGCACCTGGACTTCGCGTTGTCGGCGCTGGCGGCGACCAAAACGCTGTACCCGGCGGCGTATTTCACGGCGTTGCGGGCCGGCCTGCTGGGCGCCTCGCAGGCGCTCTGGGTGCTCGCGCCCACCAGTCGGGCGGAGCGGCAGTTGCGGGCCCTCGAGGCGGCAACGACGAACTACGACGAGCAGCGGAAGGCGTACGGGGCGGTCCCGACCTCTACTCCCGAGGCGCAGGCGGTGGTCGCGGACGCTCGAGCCCGGCTGGACAGGCGGCTCGATGAAGCTGCGGCGGCTGCGGTGTCGTTGGG
>NZ_JZWY01000403.1:0-840 GCF_000966955.1 Streptomyces sp. NRRL S-495 | reverse complement strand
AAGGTCAACGCGACGAGGGTCATCGAGCTGGCGGCGGCTCAGGCGGTACCAGGCAAGGAGGAGCAGGCGTACGCCATGTTCCTGTGGCGCACCGCCAGCGGCCATGTCCATGGGCACCCGTACACCCGGCTCCTGCAGCTACGGTCGGCGCCCATCGTCGAGGATCCCGACGGACGGCTCTGGGCCCGCCCCACCACCAATGCCGTAGAGATCGGGACCGCCGCGTCCGCCGTCTTCATGATCACGAACAAGGCGTGGGCTCTGTACGACCAGCGCCGGATCGACCAGCGCTGACCCGGGAGTTTGGGCGTTCGGGAGGTTGTGATCAACATGCTCCCGAGGTGCAGGGACACTCACGGCGGGTGCAGGGGTGGTAGCGCTGAGGCCGAGCCGGCGGACAAGGGCCTGGGCCAGCGGGCCGGCCGCAGCCGCAAGCTCGACACCGAGACCGACCGCCTGCGCGAGGTCTTCCGCAGCACGTACGCCCACCATCCCCAGCTCGTCGAGGACGCCCTCGGCAAGCAGACGCTCGCCCTCCTGCACCAGCTCGACGCCACCTGCCAGGCCGCCGACGAGCTCGCCCAGGCCGTCGAGGAACTCTTCCCCCAGCACCCCGACGCGGAGATCCTGCTGTCCTTCCCCGGCCTGGGTGTTCAGCTCGCCGCCCGCGTCCTGGCCGAGGTCGGTGACGACCACACCCGCTTCGCCGACGCCCGCGGCCTCAAGGCCTACGCCGGAGCCGCACCCGTCACCCGCGCCTCCGGGAAGAAGAGCCACGTCGGCCGGCGCATGGTCAAGAACAACCGCCTCAACCACGTCGGCTACCTCTGGGCGTTCTCC
>NZ_JZWY01000394.1:0-761 GCF_000966955.1 Streptomyces sp. NRRL S-495 | reverse complement strand
ACAGCCACGAACCCCAGCAAGGAAGAAGGAATCCTGTGAAGCGCACCCTCGGACTCGCCCTGGCCGCTGCGAGCGCAGTGGCGGCGATCGCGGCCACCGCCCCCACGGCCTCGGCCACGGCACCCGCGCCGGCCCCGCTGCTCCGGGTGATGCCGCTCGGTGACTCGATCACCGCCGGGTACCGGAGCAGCACCGACGCCGGCTATCGCGGCCTGCTCGGCGACCTGGTGGCCCAGCAGAACCGCTACACCGTCGACCTGGTGGGATCGAACCACAACGGCGCGGTCACCGACCCCGACAACGAGGGCCACAGCGGGTACATGGTCAACGACATCGCGGCCGGGGTCGACGGGTGGCTCCAGGCCGCGCAGCCGGACGTCGTCCTGCTGCACATCGGCATCAACGACCTGGACCGGGGCAGCGACAAGGCCCACGCGGCGGACCGCACCTCGGCACTGATCGACCGTGTCCTCGCCGCCCGTCCCGGTGTCAGCGTCCTCGTGATGGGCCTGATTCCGACCACACCGAACCTGACCGCCCTGGTGGCCGACTACAACACCGCGCTGAGCCGGGCCGTCGAGACGAAGCAGACCCAGGGCCGCAAGGTTCGCTACACCGCCGCGCCCGCGCTGACGCCGGCCGAATTCGCCGACGGACTGCACCCCAACGACTCCGGCTACCAGCGGATGGCGCAGACCTTCGACCAGGCCCTGGACCGCTCCTTCACCGACGGCCTGGCCGCCCCGGCGGCCACACGCCAC
>NZ_JZWY01000393.1:0-24539 GCF_000966955.1 Streptomyces sp. NRRL S-495 | reverse complement strand
CCGCGAAGGGCTCGGCGGGGACACCCTGGACCGGTGCCGGTGCCGGTGCCGGAGCTGCCACCGGGACGGCAGCCTCGCCCGGCTGCGGCTGCGGGTACGTCGAGGGCTGCACCGGCGCCTGGGGCTGCGACGGCGCGAGCGGCTGCGCGTGCGGCTGGGCCGCGACCTGCGGCGCCACGGCGTCCGGCGCGGGAACGGGTGCAGGGGCCGGTGCCGGGGCCGGTGCCGGGGCGGGCACAGGTACGGCCGCGGCCGCAGGCGCGGGGGCGGGCACCGACGCCGGTGCGGCCGCACCGTCCGGAGCCGGCGTCACCCCGACACCCGGCGCGGCCGCCGGAGCACCCGCGGCGTCCGTCTGCACGTACCAGGACGGGGGAGTGTAGTCGGGCGCGTCGGACCAGTCGTCGTCGTCCTCCGCCGCGTTGTCGCCGACGTAGACGCCGTCCCGATCGCTGCTCACCTAGGGCTCCCTCGTGTTCGCCGCCGCAAGTTCGCGGTGCCGTTGCCGTCCCACAGCCTAGGCCGTGAGCCACCCCCGGCTGAAGGCGGTGTCTCATCTCCGACCGGGCCGCACACGGGCCGCACACAGGCCCCGACCGGGTCCCGACCGGGTCCCCGCGGGTCAGTCGAGGCGGCGCGGGCCGCCCAGGACCTGCCGTTCGGCCTGCCCGGTGACCACCCGGACGTACTGACGGCTCATCCGGGTCGTCCACAGCGTCAGGTCGTCCGGGAGCGACGGCAGGGCGGCGGTCTCGGCCGGTCCGAGCGAGAGCACCCGGCCGATCAGCTCGGCCTCCTCCGGCATCACCCGCTGCACCCCGACCAGGTCGGCCGCGTTGAGCACCCGGGAGGCGTTCGGCCCCAGGTGCGGCACCACCGTCAGGACCGTCTGCCAGGGCGTGGCGGAGAGCCGGCTGCGCGGCGGGCGGGCACCGAGGTCGCGCACCACGAGCACCGGTGAGGTGACCGAGGCGCCCTGCGGGCCGAGCCGGCCGGGCTGGTGGACCGTCACGCACGGCTGTCCGCCGCCGGCGGCCTGCGCCATCGGCCCCCAGAGGTGGCCGCGGGCGGTCTCGACGGCGATCCGCGCGCCGGTGGCGGCCGCCCGCAGCGCGATGACCTGCGCCGTCCAGAGGCCGCCGACCAGCACCAGGTCGTAGGAGCTGGGCCGGAACAGGCCGAGCACGGCGGGTCGGGCGCGGTGCACGTCCTCGCCGATCAGCACGCCGTCGTCGCCGACCGGGAAGGACAGCGCGTCGAGCTCGGCGAGGGTGAGCACGTGCTTCTCCCGGCGCGGGCCGCGCAGCCCGAAGCCGGGCAGCAGCCGGCGCCCGGTCCGCGGCGGCGGCTCCGCGCCGGCCCGCGGGGCGGGGGCGGGATAGGACTGCTGCGTCATCAGGACGCACCTCCCAGCGGCAGGGTGGCGAGCACGCCGGGCGCCTGCTCCAGGTCGAGCCGGACCAGGCCGAGCCCGGCGCTCTGGGCCCGGGCCTCCAGCTGCCGGCCGAGTTCGACGGCCTCGCTCTCGCTGCGCCCGGTGACCCGGACGTGGCCGCTGAGGGTGACCGAGCCGCCGGTGCCGTGACCGGCGGTCAGGCTGAAGGTGCTCGCCAGCGCGGGCGCGCCGGTGACCAGGTTCACCAGGTCGGGGACGGCGATCCGGCCGGGGGCGCCGCCGGGGCGGCCCAGCTGCGGCCAGCGGGAGATCCAGTAGGTGCTGTGCCAGCGGTCGTCGACCCGCCAGAACCGGTTGCTCTCCTGGGTGCGCCGTCCGCTGCCGCCGCCGCTGCCGGTGCCCTGCCGGACCGCCGTGGCCAGCGGGTTGACGCAGGTGGAGATGGCGAGGGCGGCGATCAGCTCGCGCTCGTCGAGCACGGTGACGTCGAATCCGGCGCTGTTCAGCCGCCCGGCCAGCTGGTCGGTGACCCGCTGGAGCGCCTTGCGGGCGCCCGCCTCGCCGCCGCCCCGGGCGCGCACCGCGGTGGCGGCCCGCTCCGGGTCGAGCTTGAGCGCGACCCAGGTGAGCCGCAGCGCGGGGGTGGCGGTGCCGTCGGCGAGCTCCCGGTAGGCGCGGGCGGCCAGCGACTGCTCGGGCAGGTGCGGCGCGGGTGCCGGCTGGGTGTGCTGGACGAGCTGGACCGACTCCAGGGCGATGTCGTCGACCCGCAGCGCCGAGCAGACCACGTCCAGCGGCAGCGGCCGGGCGGTGCGGTCCGGACGCAGCGGCAGGTCCTTGGCCTGGACGAGCAGGACGGCGCTGAGGAAGGTGCCGTCGCCGACCATGCCGGTCTCCCGGCGCACCGGGCGGCCGCCGAGGTCGGCCTCGGTCGCGTGGGTGCAGGTGCGCAGCGCGGGTTCGAGTTCCAGGGCGGGCGCGAGCGCCGGGTCGGTGCCGGGCGGCGGGAGGTGGGCGCGGGCCCGCTTGCGGCGGGCCTTGAGCGCGGCGCGCACCCGCAGCGCCTCGGGGAGGGTGCGGCCGCGCAGCGGCACCAGCGCCAGCGCGACCAGGGCGAGGGCGACCGCGCCGAAGCCGGCGGCGACCGGCCTGCTGATCGTCCAGCCGACCGCGACCAGGGCCACCGCGACCTCGACCAGCACGAGTTGCTGGAGCCTCAGCCGGCTGCCGAGCAGCCCGGGCCGGGGGTGGACGCGGACCGCGACGGGCCCCTGGGGTCCGTCGGCGCGTCCCGGGGCCGGGGAGCCCGCGGTGTCGGTCCCGTCGCGCCGCGCGGAGCGGCGCGAAGCGCTGCCCCGTGACGTGCTCCGGCGCCCCGGAACGGTCTGGTTCGGCATCCCCCGAGTGCCCCTCTCTGGTCGGTTGTCGCGGCCCGGCTGGCCGGTGCGTGAACCGTACCCGTACCGTACTCACCGTCTGCTGCCGCATCGTAGAGGGTTCGAGCCCGTTCTCGCCCGGGGGGTGGCAGGCCACGGGGAGCAGGGTCCGACAGGGGAGACGACGAGCATGGCATCGCGCCGGGACGAGCTGAACGCCTACACCTTCGCCCGCAAGCGCACGGTCGGGGCCTTTCTGCTGCCCGGCGGCGGGGGGAGCGACGAGGACGCGCCGCGTCCGGTGAAGGCGATCCTGCCGAGCGTGGTGGTGGGGGCGCTGGTGATCGGCGGCTTCGGCCTGTGGGGGGTGTTCAAGCCGAGCGCGCCGGTGGGTTGGGACGAGGGCAAGTACATCGTCCAGGGCAAGCAGAGCACCACCCGCTACGTGGTGCTGGTCGACCCGGACGGGAAGACCAAGCGGCTGCACCAGGTGCTGAACATGGCCTCGGCGCGGCTGGTGCTGCCGGTCGACAGCAAGGTGGTGGTGGTCGACGACGGCGTGCTCGACCGCTATCCCAACCACGGCCCGACGATCGGTATCCCGTACGCGCCGGACAAGCTGCCGAGCAAGGAGAACGCGAGCCGGCCGATGAAGTGGTCGGTCTGCGACCGGCCGGGCGACGAGCAGGGGAGCACCGTCGACCAGGCGGTGTTCGTGGCGGGCGGCGCCGACGCGGACGTGCTCGGGGCGAAGGACCGGATGCTGGACGTCGGCCAGGCGCTGCTGGTGCAGCAGGCGGACGACCCCCAGGTGACCGCCTCCGGTCCGGCCGCGGGCCCGGGGAAGCTGCGGGTGTTCCTGGTGGACAGCAAGGGCCGTCGGCACGCGATCGGCGGACCGGAGGACTCCGACACCACCCGCTCGCAGCTGATGTGGGCCGTCTTCGGGTCGACGGCCGTCCCGCAGAAGGTGAAGAAGGACTGGCTGGACACCCTGGCGCCGGGCAGCGACATCGTCTTCCCGCGGATCGACGGGCTGGTCCCGGACACCAGGACGGCCAACTCCTCGGTGCCGCTGCAGAACCCGGAGGACCGCAAGGTCGGCCGGCTGGTGCGGTTCGGCGAGAAGTACTACGTGGTGGGGAAGAGCCAGCTGCTGCTGGTCAGCCAGTTCCAGGCGGAGCTCGTCCGGCAGAACCCGCTGCTTCAGCCGCTGTACAACCAGGACGCCAACAAGAGCCCGCGGATCGACGACCTCACCCCGGCCGAGCACGCCACCGTCAACAGCAGTGTGCCGCTGATGGCCGAGGGCGCCGCGGACTGGCCCACCCGGACGGGCGCGCCGGCCAACTCCTGGCAGGCGCCGAAGGACGCCCGGGCGGTGGTCTGCAGCACCTTCGACGGGGTCGCGGAGGACGGCCGGACGCCGCGGCGCAGCGTCTGGGCCGGGACCGAGTACCCGGTGCGGTACGGCAACGGCACGTCGACGGCGCACGTGACCCCGGGTCACGGCCTGTTCTACCGCGCGCTGGACAACGCAACGGACGGCTCCGGCACGGACTTCCTCATCACCGAGACCGGTCTGCGCTACGCGGTGCCGGCCAGCAGCGAGGGCGGCAAGGGCGGCCAGACCACGCCCCCCGCCCAGCCCGGCCAGCCGTCCGTCCCGGCGCCCGCCCAGCCCGGCGCGGCGAAGGGGCCGTCCGGACAGCCGGCCACCCCGTCCGGCCCGCCGCAGCCCGAGGAGCTGGGCGGCAACCAGGCCCGGCTGGGCTACCAGGGGCTGCAGCCGGCGCCGGTGCCGCAGCAGTGGTCGAACCTGGTGCCGGTCGGCCCGGCGCTCAACGCCAGGAGCGCGGCCCAGCAGCAGAACGCCTAGCACAGCGCGGCGGCCTTCCCGGGCCTCCCACCGCTGCTTGCAAAGGAATTGGCCACGATGTCATGGCTTGGTAACCGACCGTCGCCCGGTGTTGGGCGAGCTGCGTGTGCCGACTACAGTGCTGCAGGACATCACACCGGTGGTGCCCGGGGGGCCGGAAACGATCCCTCCGGACTCAAGGTCTGTCTCATGGGGGACGGTAGAGCATGGGTCAGTTCAAGACGACCGCTCAGGAGATGCTGGCTTTCGCCAAGCACATGGACGAGGTCATCAACCAGATCAACACCGAGATCAACGGTCTCAACAACCTGGTGGGTTCGATCACCGGTGGTTGGCAGGGCCAGGCCGCGCAGGCGTACACCAACCTCCAGGGTCAGTTCAACACCGACGCCCAGGAGCTGAACAAGTCGCTGCGCGCCATCAAGGACGCGATCGAGCTCACGACCCAGAAGTACTCGCAGGCGGACGCCGACCAGCAGGCGATCTTCGGTTCCGCCGCCGCGTCCTGATCCTCAGCTCTGTCCGTTCACCCGGCGACGCACCCCTCGGGTGATGGGGTGCTTCGCAGCCTCGACTAGGAGACATCGTGGCCGAACACATTCTGGTCAACTTCGAGACCATCAAGAACGCCAGCTCGGAGGTCCGCCGGACCGCGGGGACCATCAAGGCCCAGCTCGAGGAGCTGAAGTCCGGCGTCACCAAGATCTCCGGTAGCTGGGAGGGCGCCGCCCAGCAGGGCTACCAGGCCCACCAGGCCAAGTGGGACCAGCGCGCCGAGCACCTCCAGCAGGTGCTGGAGTCGATCGCCAAGTCCCTGGACAGCGCGGCCTCCAGCTACCAGAGCACCGAGAACCGCAACGCCACCCTCTGGACGGGCTGACGGTTCACGGCCCCAGTACCACGCGCCGAAGGGCGGGTGCCCCGGGCGGGCACCCGCCTTTGGCGCGACCGCACGACCAGGTGGACGACATGAGGGGTGGCAAGGTGCCGGTGGTCAGGTACCGGACGGCGGCCGCGGCGGTGGCCGCACTCACGCTGCTCGGCGGCCCGCTGACGGTGCCGGCGGCGGCCGAGGGGCCGGGCGTCTCGGCGTCGGGGGAGTGCGGCAAGAACGCGCAGAACGTGCAGGCCGTGCCGTGGTCGCTCCAGCGGATGGTGCTGGACGAGCTCTGGCAGGGTGGCGCGACCACCGGTGCGGGCGTCCTGGTCGCGGTCATCGACACCGGGGTGGACGACCAGAACCCGCAGCTGGCCGACAAGGTCCTCGACGGCGGTTCGCTGCTCAAGGACAAGGAGGGCAAGCGGGTCGAGGGCGGCGGCAAGGACGACCTGGTCGGCCACGGCACCAAGGTGGCCGGCATCATCGCGGCCTCCCGCAGCGACCGGACCGGCTTCGTCGGCATCGCCCCGGGCGCCACCGTGCTGTCCATCCGGCAGAACGACGCCGAGGGCAACGGCGATGTGCACTCGCTGGTGGAGGCCGTCAACTCGGCCGTCGCCCAGGGCGCCAAGGTCATCAACATCTCGCAGGACGTGCGCGGCGCGGCCGACACCCGCTTCGTCGGCTACGAGGAGCTGAAGGCCGCGGTCGACAACGCGGAGAGCCGGGGCGTGGTGGTGGTCGCCTCCTCCGGCAACGACGGCAAGAAGGGCGACACCTTCCCGGCGGCCTTCCGCACCGTGCTCGCCGTCGGCGCCTCCGACCGCAACAACGAGCGCACCTACTTCTCCCAGTACGGCGATTTCGTGGACGTCGCGGCCCCCGGCGTCGACATGCTCTCCACCGTCCCGCGCGGCGGGCAGTGCGTGGACAACGGCACCAGCTTCGCCGCGCCCTACGTGGCCGGGCTGGCGGCGCTGCTGGTCGGCGCGCACAAGGACTGGAAGCCGAGCCAGGTGCGCGCCTGGATCGAGCAGACCGCGCAGCGCACCGACCACAAGGCGAACGAGTACATCGGCTGGGGCGTGGTCGACCCGGTGAAGGCCGTCACCACCGCGCCCGCGGCGCCGCCGGACAAGCCGGCCGAGGACCCGCCGGTGCAGCTGGCGTCCGCCCCGATCGTGCCCCGCCCGCTCGGCCTCGGCGAGACCCAGGCCGACCGCGACGGCCGGACCGCGACCTATGTCCTGGGTGTGGGGGCGCTGCTGGTCGCCCTGCTGATCGGCGGCGGCATCGTCCTCCGCGACCACCGCCGCCGCCCCTGAACCGCCGCCCCTGGACCGCCGCCGCCGAACCCGGCGGCGCCGTCCGGAACTTCTTCGTGCCCGCTGTAACATCCCCTCCCGCTCACCGCATCAAGAAGGTGTCGACAGCGGTGAGCCGGAGGGGTGTGGGGGATGGTGCGGATCGGGGCCGCGCGCGAGGCGAAGGACGCGGAGTTCCTGGAACTCGTGTCGGGGCACACCGGGCGGCTGTACCGCTCGGCCTGTCTGCTCACCGGCGGTGACACCCACCAGGCGGAGGACCTCGTCCAGGAGGCCCTGGGCCGGATGTACGTGCTCTGGCGCCGCAGCGCCTGGACGGGTGGACGGCACCGGGTCGACAACCCGGGTGCGTACACCCACACCGTGATGGTGCGGGTCTTCCTCGCCCAGAAGCGCCGCCGCTCCAGCGGCGAGCACCCCACCGACCGGCTGCCCGACATCGAGGGCCGGGAGCCGGACGGCGCGCTGCGCCTCACCCTGCTCGACGCGCTCGGCGGGCTGCCCGCCAAGGACCGCGCGGTGCTGGTGCTGCGCTACTGGGAGGACCGCAGCGTCGAGCAGACCGCCGAGGTGCTGCGGCTGTCCTCGGGCGCGGTCCGGACCCGCAGCACCCGGGCGCTGGCGCGACTGCGCGAACAGCTCGGCGACTCGCTGGCCGAGCTGGCCTTCCGCTGACCCGGCCCGCCCCGACCGCCTCCCACGGGGTGCCGCCACCGGCCCCCGTCCCGTGACCGAAGGAAACGGTGATCACGCATGTCCGCACCGGACGGCTTCGAGGATGATCTGCTGCACGCCATGGCGCGTACGGGCGAGGGCTTCGGCCCGCACGGCCCGGCCGGACTGGCGGCCCGGGGACTGGCCCGCGGCCGTCGCCGCTGGCGCCGCCGTTCGGCCGCCGCCGCGGTGGGCGGCGCGGCCGCGCTGGCCCTGGTCGGCACCGGCGCGGTGTACCTGACCGACGGCTCCCCGGCCGCCTCCCGGCCGGCCCCGGCGGCCAGCGGCGCCCCGGACTCCGGCGGCACGGCCTCGCCCACGCCGGGCTCGTCCCCGAGCACCTCCGCCGGCCCCGCCCGCGCTGCGGGGGTCAGCGGGGAAGAGGTGCTGGCCGCGTTCCGGGCGTTGCTGCCCGAGGGCCGGGTCAGTAACGCGTCGGCGGCCGGAACCGATTTCCAGGACCGTCCGGGCGGCGGTGGGTCGCCGGGTGCCGCGCTGGTCCTGGACGACGGCAGGGGCGGGGCCCACATCACGATCTCGATCGCCAGGCTCGCCGAGGACGACCCGCGCCGGAAGGACGCCGGCTGCCCGGACAAGAAGTACGTCCCGTACGACGCCTGCACCGAGAGCACGCTGCCGGACGGCGGCCGGCTGACCGTGTTCCAGGGCTACGAGTACCCGGACCGCCGGGTCGCCACCAAGCGGTGGTTCGCCACCCTCCTCGGCAAGGACGGCCGGTTGATCGAGCTGAACGAGTGGAACGCCGTGTCGCAGAAGGGCGGCCCGGTCTCCCGGGCCACTCCGCCGCTGACCCCCGAGCAGTTGAAGGCGGTCGTCGTCGACACGGCCTGGGACCGGGTGGTCACGGCCCTCGCGGAGCCGGTCCCGGTCCGGCCCGGTGGCGCCGGCAAGGAGTACACCCAGGAGGAGATCCTGGCGATCACCGCCGGGCTGCTCCCGGCCGGGCTCAAACAGACCGAGACCGGCGGCCAGCCGGGCTTCGCCGACTTCGTGGTGAACGACGGCAAGGGCAAGTCCCTGGTGGAGATCAATGTGCAGGACTGGAGCAAGGACCCGTCGGGCGGCGGGATCTTCGGCGGCGCCGAGACGCTCCCCGACGGCACCCGGGTGGTCGTGCGCAAGCAGCCCGGCAAGCTGGTGAGGTGGACGGTCGACACCCTGCGCCCGGACGGCCTGCGGGTGGTGGTCAGCGCCTCCAACAGCGGCAGCCAGGTGACCGCGGCCACCCGGACGAACCCGGCGCTCACGGTCGAGCAGCTGCGGACGATCGCGCTCGCCCCGGACTGGAAGCTCAGGAAGTAGCACGCGGACGCGGCAGTGCCCCGGGCCAGGGGGAGCCCGGGGCACTGCCGTGTGGGGGAGGGGTGGGGGTCTTGGGGGCTCAGGCCTGCTGGTCCTCGGGAATGGTGATCACCCAGCGGGTGTCCTGCCGGGGGCGCAGGTAGAGCAGCCAGTAGAGGGTGGCGACGGCGGTGATGCCGCCGGTCCACAACAGCGGCACGGTGTCCAGCTGGGTGATCACGTAGACCAGCACCACGATCAGCACCGCCGGGACGGCCGGCCACAGCGGCATCCGCCAGGCGGCGGCGTGCTTGTGGTGGTTGCGGCGGGAGAGCAGTGCGGCGATCGCGACCAGCAGGTACATCCCGGTGACGGCGACGCCGGTGATCTCGCTCAGCAGCTCGCCCTTGACGAAGCAGAGCGCGGCGCCGGGGAGGCCGACGGCCAGGGTGGCGACCCACGGGGAGCCGAACCGGCCCAGGGTGCCGAAGGCCTTGTTGACCGGGCCGGGCCACGCCTTGTCGCGGGCCGAGGCGAACAGCACCCGGGAGTTCTGGATGACCATGACGATGCCGGCGTTGATGATGGCCAGCGCGACGCAGAGGCTGATGAAGGTGCCGACGGCCGAGTTGCTCCAGGCGGTGACCATGCCGGAGATGTCGCCGGAGCTCAGGGTGGCGAGGTCGGGGGCGCCCATGGTGATGGCGGCGACCGGGACCAGGATGACGGCGGCGGAGATCGCCAGCGTCCACAGCACGGTGCGGGACACGTTGCGGCGCGGGTTCTCCAGCTCCTCGGAGAGGTAGACGGCGGTGGAGAAGCCCTGGGTGATGAAGAGCGCGATGCCGAGGGCGCCGATGATCGCGCCGATGCTCACCGTGGTGGTGACGCCGTCCTCGCCGGTGACCACGCCGTGCAGCATGCTGGGCGCGCCGCTGTTGGCGTGGGCGAAGCCGAGCACCGACACCACACCGGCCGCGACGACCTCCAGCACCAGGAAGACGCCGGTGATCCAGGCGTTGGCGCGCAGGTCCAGCAGGCCGGCCAGGGTGGCGGCGAGCATCACCGCGGCGCCGGCCAGCGGCTTGTCCACGTGCAGGACGGGGGCCAGGTAGTCGGCGGTGCCGAGGGCGATGACCGAGGGGACGATCATCACCACGATCAGCGAGAGCACGAACACCAGCCAGCCGGCCAGCCGTCCGGCCAGGGTGCCGACCATGGCGTACTCGCCGCCGGCGCTGGGGATCAGGGTGCCGAGCTCGGAGTAGCAGAAGGCGACCGCGATGCAGAGCACCGAGCCGATCGCGATGGCCAGCGCGGTGGCGCTGCCGATGCTGGAGAACAGCTCCGGGACGATCACGAAGAGCGTGGAGGCCGGTGTGACGCAGGACAGCGTGAGCAGTGTGCCGCCCACGACGCCGATCGAACGCTTGAGCGTCTGCGGGGCGGCGGGGGCGCCCGCGACGGCCGAGGTGGGGGCCGCGGCGGTCGGTGGGCGAAGCGTGTCGGTCATCGGGGCATCCGATCGGCTCTGTGCGGTCCTGGAGAGGGAGCGGTATCGCCTCCGCTGGCTGTCTGCTCGGTTCTGGTCCTGTCGCTCCCGGGCCGCCATGGAACCTTGGCCGTATCGATCGCGTCAATGCTGGAATTGCTTCGGAATCCGTTGTCGCTGTGCGTACAGACATGCGATCTGATGATCACTTATCGTCATCACTATGCATGTCCGACTTGTTACTTTCGCCACATCGCACTTGAATCCAAGGTGAACGTGGTGTTGCGCGCCTCAATCCAAGGTCGCGACCGTATGCGGAGGCAGGTCGTCCGGAAGCTCCCAGCTCGTGCGGCCTGCCCCCGGCCGGGTACGGGAACCGCAGCCCTCCGGCGGAAAGATCTAGGTAACGTTTCGGCACTCGGGACGCCGGAAGGGGTCGGACCCTGGGATCCGACCCCTTCCACTACGTTCCGTGACGACCGGCCCGCCGCCGCTACGGCGCCGGCAGCCAGCCCGTCTGCACCATCTGCCCGCTGGTCACCCGGCGCGAGACGAACACGCCCCGGCCCGGCGGCAGCGCCTGCGGCTTGACGTTGCCCAGCAGCGGACCCTCGTCCCGGTTGCCGGACAGCAGTACGCCCTGCCCGCCCAGCTCCCGCATCCGCTGCATGAACGGCTCGTACAGCGAACGCCCGGCGCCGCCGGCGCTGCGCGCGACGATCACCCGCAACCCGATGTCGCGCGCGAACGGCAGGAACTCCGCCAGCGCGGCCAGCGGGTTGCCCGAGGAGGTCGCCACCAGCTCGTAGTCGTCCACCACCACGAACATGTCCTTGCCGCTGTACCAGCTGCGGTTGCGCAGCTGCTCCGCGGTCACGTCGGGACCGGGCAGCCGGCGCGAGCAGGCCCCGCGCAGCATCTCGACCACGGAGCTCATGGCCGGCTGCGCGGCGGCGTACTCGACCAGGTACTCCGGCGGGACTACGCCGAGCAGCGCGCGCCGGTAGTCGCCGACCACGATCCCCGCCTGGTCCGGGGTGTACCGCTCGGTGATCTGCTTGACCAGCATCCGCAGCAGCGCGGACTTCCCGGACTCGGTGTCGCCGAACACGATGAACAGCGGGTCGGTCTCGAAGTTGACGAAGGCCGGCGCCAGCTCCGCCTCGTCCACGCCGAAGGCGACACCCCGCTCCGGGTGCTCGAAGCCCTTCGGCAGCGACTGTCCGTCCAGCACCGTCGGCAGCATCCGCACCTGCGGCGCGCGCGGACCGGTCCAGGCCCCGGCGACCGCCTGGACCAGTCCGGCCACACCGTTCTGCAGGTCCTCCACCGAGTCGGAGCCGTCCAGCCGGGGCAGGCCGGTGAGGAAGTGCAGCCGGTCCACGGTGACGCCCCGGCCCGGCACGGCCGGCACGGCCTGCGCCACCCGGCGGTCCACCTCGGACTCCATCGCGTCGCCGAGCTTCAGCTCGGTCCGGTTCTGCAGCAGGTCCTTGAGCGCCGGGCGGACCTCGGCGTACCGGGTCGCGGTGACGATCAGGTGGACGCCGTAGCCGAGACCGCGCTGGGCGATGTCGCCGATGACCGGCTCCAGCGCCTCGAACTCCTGCTTGAAGGTGTTCCAGCCGTCGACGATCAGGAAGACGTCGCCGAACCGCTCGTCCGGCAGCGCGCCGGCGGCCCGGCGGGCCCGGTAGGTGCCGATGGAGTCGATCCCGGTGCTGCGGAAGAGCTCCTCGCGCCGGTTGAGCACCCCGTGCACCTCGGAGACCATCCGGCGCACCTTCTCCGCGTCCAGCCGCCCGGCCACCCCGCCGACGTGCGGCAGGTCCTGGAGCGACTGGAAGCCGCCGCCGCCGAAGTCCAGCAGGTAGAACTGCGTCTCCAGCGGGGTGTGGGTGAGCGCGAACGAGGCCACCGTGGTGCGGATCATGGTCGACTTGCCGGAGCGCGGGCCGCCGACCACCAGTCCGTGGCCGGCCGCGCCCGCGTAGTCCTGCTCGAGGATGTCGCGCTTCTGGTCGCGCGGCTTGTCGACGATGCCGACCGGCACCCGCAGCCGGCCCAGCGTGCCGGACTGCGGCGCGGTCAGCCCGCGCTCGGCGGTCGCCTGCAGCGGCGGCAGCAGCTGGTCCACGCTCGGCGGCGCGTCCAGCGGCGGCAGCCACACCTGGTGCGCGGCCGGGCCCTGGCCCGCCATCCGCTGCACGAACACGTCCAGCACGGTGTCCGCCAGGGCGTCGTCCTGCTCCTCGACCAGCGGCTCGACCTCCTGCACCAGCGGCTCGGTCACCGGCACCTCGGCCGCGGTGAACCGCACCGGACGCGCGGACACCAGCCGGCCGCCGGTCGACCGCTGCTGCCCCGGCGCCCGGTAGGCCCCGGAGACGTAGGCGGCCTTGAACCGCTCCATCACATCGGTGCCGAACTTCAGGTAGCCGACACCCGGCACCGGCGGCAGGTGGTAGGCGTCCGGGACACCGATCGCCGCCCGTGACTCGGCCGCCGAGAAGGTGCGCAGACCGATCCGGTAGGAGAGATAGGTGTCCAGGCCGCGCAGCTTGCCCTCCTCCAGGCGCTGCGAGGCCAGCAGCAGATGCACCCCGAGGGACCGGCCGATCCGGCCGATCTGGATGAACATGTCGATGAAGTCGGGCTTGGCGGTGAGGAGTTCGGAGAACTCGTCGATGATCAGCACCAGCGAGGGCAGCGGGTCCAGCGCCGCGCCGGCCGCCCGGGCCCGCTCGTACTCGTGGATGTTCGCGTAGTTGCCCGCCCGGTGCAGCAGTTCCTGGCGGCGGTTGAGCTCGCCCTCGATGGCGTCCCGCATCCGGTCGACCAGGGTGAGCTGGCCCTCCAGGTTGGTGATCACCGCCGAGGTGTGCGGCATGTCTGCCATGCCCGCGAAGGTCGCGCCGCCCTTGAAGTCGGCGAGCACGAAGTTCAGCGTCTCCGAGGAGTGCGTCATCGCCAGCGCCAGCACCAGGGTGCGCAGCAGCTCGGACTTGCCGGAGCCGGTCGCGCCGACGCACAGGCCGTGCGGGCCCATGCCCTCCAGCGCGGCCTCCTTGAGGTCCAGGTACACGTGCTCACCGCCGGCCCCGACGCCGATCGGCACCCGCAGCCGCTCGTGCTGCGCCCGCTGCCGCCAGCTGCGGGTCACGTCGAAGGAGCCCGGGTCGCCGGAGTTCATCAGATCGGTGAAGTCCAGGTTGGACAGCAGCGGCTCGTCGTCGCCGCCGGCCGAGGCCCGGTACGGCGCCAGCTGCCGGGCCAGCGCCTCGGACTGCCAGGCGCCGAGGGTGTCCGGCTTGCCGGTGTAGGTGGCGCCCGAGGCGGAGCGCAGCACCAGGGCGTCCGGCGAGACGGTGACGACCAGGTGCCCGCTCGGCTCGTCCAGGTCGCCCGGGACCACCTCGACGATGGTCACCCCGTGCACGCCCTCGGCGCCGGCCAGCAGCGAGTCGTGCGGCACCGAGGCGCCGTCCATGACGACCACGATGTGCGGCTGGTCGGCGGCCGGGGCCGCGTCCCGGACGAACCGCTGCCGGCCGGCCAGCTCGTCCTGGAGCAGCAGCTCCAGGTCGCCGAGCCCGGTGGCGATCAGCCGGCGGGAGCCGGCGCCGTCGTTCTCCTTGCGGTGCTGGTTGTGCGGGAGCCACTTGGTCCACTCCCACTCGTCCACCGCGCCGGGTGCCGCGGCGACCGTGATCAGCAGGTCGTCCGGCGAGTGCAGGGTGGTCAGCTGGGCGATCATCGCCCGGACGTTCCCGTACACGGTGTCCGGGTCGCCGCAGACCGTGATGTGGTAGAAGGCGCGCAGCGAGATCGCCAACGGCAGGTCCTGCAGGGTGCCGTGGGCGTTCAGGAAGGTCTGCATCGCGGCCGCCGAGAGCGGCTCCAGCTCGTCCATCGGCGCGGTCTGCGGTGCGACCAGCGGGGTGGACAGCTGGACCGGTCCGCGGCCGACCCTGATCTGCGCGAAGTCGGCGTCGGCGGCCCGGCGCTCCCACAGCCGCCGGCCGTCGGCGACGATCGACCAGAGCTGGTCCGGCTCGGGATTGAGGAACAGCTGCGCGCCGCGCTGGCGCTCGGCGGTCCGGCGTACCTGGCGGCGCATCTGCTGGAGGTACTTGAGGTAGTCGCGCCGCTCGTCCGCGGTGGCCGTGGAGCCGCCCTTGCGGGCCCGGACGATCTGGGCGAGCGCCATGCCGACCGTCGAGACGATCATCAGACCGCCCATGATCTTCATCGGGGCCTGGGCACCGGGGGCGAAGAAGAACACCGCCGAACCGCCCATGCCGAGCATCGGCAGGATGCTCATCACCCAGTCCTCGCCGCCCGAGCGGGGCAGCTCGGGTGGGGTCACCAGCTCCACCGGCTCGTCCGGCACCGCGGGCGGATAGGCCCGGGGCGGCCGCTTGACCATGATCACGCCCATACGCGTCCCACCCCCCGACCACGAACGCTTCGCAAGATCACTACGGCATCAGCCCTCACGCAACAGGATCCGTACGGGTGAGGACGCCCCGTGTGACGCCGCCCCCGCTCCGCCGACCGCAGGCATCCGGGGAGGAGCGCACCGCCCCCGCCGCCCTGCGCAGGGGCCGATCCTACTGGGGCCCGCGTCCGCGGCCCCGCCCGCCCTCCGCGGGGCCGGGCACGAACCGAGCGGGTAGGGTAACGCCGCGCCAACTCGTGGCCGCGCCCGGCCGGTTCCGCCGGACGGCGCCCGCGCGGGGGCCGGACCGGCCGACCGCCGGTGCCGAGCCGGCACCGTGGGGGCGGCGGCACCGCGCGCCGGCGCCGAGCACCCGTCACCGAACACCGTCATCAAGGGGGAGCGCCCAGTGCGTCGAGCGAACGAGGTGCGGGCATGACGACGCCCGCGACCACCGGCTTCTGCCGGGTCACCGTCGTCGCGCCGGACAGCCGGATCGACGTCGCCCTGCCCGAGGACGTCCCGCTCGCGGACGTGTACCCCGAGGTGCTGCGACTGTCCGGCCAGACCCAGCCCGAAGGCGTCCCCACCGGCTTCCACCTGGTCCGCCGCGACGGCACCGTGCTCGACGGCGGCCGCTCGCTCGCCGCCCAGCAGGTGCGCGACGGCGACCTGCTCAACCTGCGCCCGTTCGCCGAGTCGCTGCCGCCCGCCGTCTACGACGACGTCGCCGACGCGATCGCCACCGCCGGCGAGACCGACCGCCGGTTCTGGAGCCCCGAGCTGATGCGCGCCTTCGGCCTCGTCGGCGCCGGCGTGCTGCTCACCCTGCTCGGCTTCGCGCTCTGGTTCGCCGACCTGCGCCACGACATGCACGGCCTGCCCGGCGTGCTCTCCGGCGTCGTCGCGGTGGTGCTCACCGCCCTCGCCGGCGTCCGCGCCCGGGTCTACCGGGACGCCTGGGCCGGCCTCGCGCTCGGCCTCGGCGCCCTGCCGCACGCCCTGATCGCCGGCAGCGGCCTCCTCGCGCCGACCGGCGGCCCGCTGGACGGCCCCGGCCGGCTCCAGTTCCTGACCGGCTGCGTCGCCGTCCTGGTGGTCGCCGTCCTGCTGGTCGGCCTGCTGCCGGAGAAGGACTCCCTGTTCGTGGCCGCCGCCTTCCTGGCCGCGGCCGGCGCGCTCGCCACCTTCGCCGCCGTCCTGCTGCCCGGCACTCCGGCCCACCACATCGCGGCCGTCACCGGCGTCGCCGCCATCGCCGTGATCGGCTTCCTGCCCGGCCTGTCCGCCCGCTTCGCCCGGCTGCCGGTCGGCTACAGCGCCCCCGGCCAGACCCGCGCCCGGGGCCGCGACCACGACGAGGACGCCGCCCGCGCCGAGCTGGTCCAGTACGAGCGGATCGCCCACCAGGCCCGCCGCGGGCACGAGGTGCTGGTCGGCCTGGTCGGCGGCTGCGCCGCGGTGGTCGTCGGCTCCTGCGCGGTGCTCGGCTTCACCGACCGGACCTTCCCCGAGCTGCTGGCCCTCGTCCTCGGACTGGCCGCCATGCTCCGGGCCCGGCTGTTCCGCTACAGCGCCCAGGTCCTCGCGCTCACCGTCGCCGGGCTGCTCGGCCTGTCGCTGCTGATCGTCGGACTCTCCCTGCACACCCCGCAGTTCGTGCTGCGGGTCGGCCTCGGCTCCACCGACGCAGATCTGCGCACCGTCTGGCTGACCGCCTCGATCGCCTTCGGCGCCGCCGTGCTCACCGCGATCGCCCTGGTGGTGCCGCGGCTCGGGGTCTCCCCCTTCTGGGGGCGCATCCTGGACCTGGTCGACAGCCTCACCCTGATGTCGCTGGTCCCGCTGGTGCTGGCCGTCCTCGACGTCTACCGGCTGGTCCGCGGCGCCACCGGCTGATCCGCGCACCGGGGCCGCCGACCGTCGGCGTCGGCGGCACTGGTACGCTTGGCCTCCGAGCGCAGCCGTGTGTCCGTCCCCGGGTGGGACGCCGCCCGTCGGCCGCGCCCGTCACACGACACCGAGTTCTCGCAGAGTCCTGTGCCGTAGACCAGGAACGCTCGGTATCACCTCGAAGGAGTTGCAGTGGCTCTCGCCTCTGACGTCAAGAAGCAGATTTTCGCCGAGTTCGGCCAGAAGGAGGGCGACACCGGCTCCCCCGAGGTCCAGGTCGCCATGCTTTCCCGCCGCATCTCGGACCTGACCGAGCACCTCAAGGCCCACAAGCACGACCACCACTCGCGTCGTGGCCTGCTGATCCTGGTCGGCCAGCGTCGCCGTCTGCTGCAGTACCTGGCCAAGAAGGACATCGAGCGCTTCCGTACGCTCGTCGACCGCCTGGGCATCCGCCGCGGTGCCGCCGGCGGCGCCCGCTGAGAACGCCGCTCGGGGCGGCTCCCCACACCGGGGAGCGTATGCCGCGACCGGTGACCCGGGTGCCCACCACGGCGCCCGCGCCCACCGGCCGGGGATAACAACTCGCGCGCACCTCCCCAGGTGGCCGAGGATTGCACCGTAGGGTTGTGGGAATGCCGGGTGATGGCGCCGAAAGCGCGCCACCGGGCAGCAGGACCCGACCCCCCGCGGGACGAAGGCTTCAAACGGAAGCCGCCCGCATCCGAGAGAGCGTCCAGACGCGGACCGCCCGTCCGAACCCGGCCGGCCGAGAGGCGCCGGTCCTCGGTAGTGGCCGCCGGAGGCCCCGCAGACCGAAGCGGGGACCGCCGGAGGCTTCGATCGAAGACCGGCCCGGACCGTCCAGGGTCAGCACGCAGGCGATTACGCGGGGACGCTCTCCCGGAGACGTACGAAAGAGGAGATCTTCCAGGTGGAAGAGAACGTGTTCTACGCCGAAGCCGTGATCGACAACGGTTCCTTCGGCACCCGTACCATCCGCTTCGAGACCGGCCGTCTGGCCCGTCAGGCCGCCGGCTCCGCCGTGGCCTACCTGGACGACGACACCATGGTGCTGTCGGCCACCAGCGCGTCCAAGCAGCCGAAGGAGCACTTCGACTTCTTCCCGCTGACCGTGGACGTCGAGGAGCGGATGTACGCCGCGGGCCGGATCCCCGGCTCGTTCTTCCGTCGCGAGGGCCGGCCCTCCGAGGACGCGATCCTCACCTGCCGCCTGATCGACCGCCCGCTGCGCCCGTCCTTCGTCAAGGGCCTGCGCAACGAGATCCAGGTCGTCGTCACCGTGATGGCGCTCAACCCGGACCACCTGTACGACGTGGTGGCCATCAACGCCGCCTCCGCCTCCACCCAGCTGGCGGGCCTGCCGTTCTCCGGCCCGATCGGTGGCGTCCGCGTCGCGCTGATCAACGGCCAGTGGGTGGCCTTCCCGACCCACAGCGAGCTGGAGTCGGCCGTCTTCGACATGGTCGTGGCCGGCCGGACCCTGCCGGACGGCGACGTCGCGATCATGATGGTCGAGGCCGAGGCCACCGACAAGACCATCAAGCTGGTCGAGGGCGGCGCCGAGGCGCCGACCGAGGAGATCGTCGCCGCCGGTCTGGACGCCGCCAAGCCGTTCATCAAGGTCCTCTGCGCCGCCCAGGCCCAGCTGGCCGCCCAGGCCGCGAAGCCGACCGGCGAGTTCCCGGTCTTCCTGGACTACCAGGACGACGTGCTCGCCGCGCTGACCGCCGCCGTCAAGGACGAGCTGGCGCAGGCCCTCACCATCGCGGGCAAGCAGGAGCGCAACAACGAGCTGGACCGCGTCAAGGCGCTGGCCGCCGAGAAGCTGCTGCCCGAGTTCGAGGGCCGCGAGAAGGAGATCAGCGCCGCCTACAACGCGCTGACCAAGAAGACCGTCCGCGAGCGCGTCATCAAGGACAAGGTCCGCATCGACGGCCGCGGTGTCACCGACATCCGCACCCTGGCCGCCGAGGTCGAGGCCATCCCGCGGGTGCACGGCTCGGCCCTGTTCGAGCGCGGCGAGACCCAGATCCTGGGTGTCACCACGCTGAACATGCTCCGCATGGAGCAGCAGCTGGACACGCTCTCCCCGGAGACCCGTCGCCGCTACATGCACAACTACAACTTCCCGCCGTACTCGGTCGGCGAGACCGGCCGCGTCGGTTCGCCGAAGCGCCGCGAGATCGGCCACGGCGCGCTCGCCGAGCGGGCGATCCTGCCGGTGCTGCCGTCCCGCGAGGACTTCCCGTACGCCATCCGCCAGGTCTCCGAGGCGCTGAGCTCCAACGGCTCCACCTCGATGGGCTCGGTCTGCGCCTCGACCATGTCGCTGCTGAACGCCGGTGTGCCGCTGAAGGCCGCCGTCGCCGGTATCGCCATGGGCCTGATCTCCCAGGAGATCGACGGTGAGACCCACTACGTGACCCTCACCGACATCCTCGGTGCCGAGGACGCGTACGGCGACATGGACTTCAAGGTCGCCGGTACCCGCAACTTCATCACCGCGCTGCAGCTGGACACCAAGCTCAACGGCATCCCGGCGTCGGTGCTCGCCGCCGCGCTGAAGCAGGCCCGCGACGCCCGTCTGCACATCCTCGACGTGATGAACGAGGCCATCGACTCCCCGGACGAGATGTCCCCGAACGCGCCGCGCATCATCACCATCAAGATCCCGGTGGACAAGATCGGTGAGGTCATCGGCCCCAAGGGCAAGATGATCAACCAGATCCAGGAGGACACCGGCGCCGAGATCACGATCGAGGACGACGGCACCATCTACATCGGTGCCGCCGACGGCCCGGCCGCCGAGGCCGCCCGCACCACGATCAACCAGATCGCCAACCCGACCATGCCGGAGGTCGGCGAGCGCTACCTGGGCACCGTGGTCAAGACCACGACCTTCGGTGCCTTCGTCTCGCTCATGCCGGGCAAGGACGGTCTGCTGCACATCTCGCAGATCCGCAAGCTGGCCGGCGGCAAGCGCGTGGAGAACGTCGAGGACATCCTCGGCGTCGGCGCCAAGGTGCAGGTCGAGATCGCCGAGATCGACCCGCGCGGCAAGCTCTCGCTGATCCCGGTCGTCGAGGGCGAGGAGAACGGCGAGGCCGCTTCCGAGTGAAGCGCCGCTAGCTGATCCCGCGGCCCGCACGCCCCCAGCGGCGTGCGGGCCGCACCCTGTTGTCCCCCCATGCTTCGACGGATTGCTTTCTACGGAGGTACCCCCGTGGCTCTGGCCTCGGCGGCGACGCAGCGCCCCGGCACGACCCGAACCCTGCTGAAGGGCGCGGACGGTGCCGGAATCGTGCGCCGCACCGTCCTTCCCGGCGGCCTGCGCGTCGTCACCGAGACCCTGCCGACGGTGCGCTCCGCGACCTTCGGCATCTGGGTCGGGGTCGGTTCTCGTGACGAGACCCCCCAGCTCAACGGCGCCACGCACTACCTGGAGCACCTGCTCTTCAAGGGCACCGAGCGGCGCAGCGCGCTGGACATCTCGGCCGCCCTGGACGCGGTCGGCGGCGAGATGAACGCCTTCACCGCCAAGGAGAACACCTGCTACTACGCGCGGGTGCTCGACACCGACCTGCCGCTGGCCATCGACGTGGTCTGCGACATGCTCACCGGCTCGCTGATCCGCCCGGAGGACGTCGAGGCCGAACGCGGCGTCATCCTCGAGGAGATGGCGATGGCCGAGGACGACCCGGGTGACGTCGTCCACGACCTCTTCGCCAAGGTGATCTTCGGCAACGGCCCGCTCGGCCGCCCGATCCTCGGCACCCAGGAGACCGTCAGGTCGCTCACCCGCGACCAGATCGCGAACTTCTTCCACCGCCGCTACCGGCCCGAGCACCTCGTCGTCGCCGCGGCCGGCAACCTGGACCACCGCAAGGTCGTCCGGCAGGTCGAGCGGGCCTTCGCACCGCTGCTCGCCAAGTCCGACGCCGTTCCTACCGAGGCCCGCCGCGGCGTCAAGGCGCTGCGCACCGCCGGCCGGGTCGAGGTGCTCAACCGCTCCACCGAGCAGGCCCACCTGGTGCTGGGCGTGCCCGGGGTGCCCCGGCACGACGAGCGCCGCTGGGCGATGGGCGTGCTCAACGCGGCCCTCGGCGGCGGGATGAGCTCGCGGCTGTTCCAGGAGGTGCGGGAGAAGCGCGGCCTGGCGTACTCGGTGTACTCGTACTCCTCCTCGTACGCGGACAGCGGCCTGTTCGGCATCTACGCCGGCTGCCAGCCCAAGCGGGTCGAGGAGGTGCTGCGGATCTGCCGCGAGGAGCTCGCCAAGGTGGTCGCCGAGGGCATCACCGAGGAGGAGCTGCGGCGGGCGATCGGCCAGATCTCCGGCTCCACCGTGCTCGGCATGGAGGACACCGGCTCGCTGATGAACCGGATCGGCAAGGCCGAACTGAGCTACGGCCACCACCTGTCGGTGGACGACATGCTGGCGCGGATAGCCGCGGTGACCCTGGAAGACGTGCACGACGTGGCCCGTGATGTGCTGGGGGCGTACCGGCCCTCGCTCGCGCTGATCGGCCCGATCACCGACAAGCGGGCCGCCAAGCTGGCCGACCTGCTGGCCTGAAGGGACTACTCACCATGACGCTGCGAGTCGCTGTGATCGGCGCCCGGGGCCGGATCGGCTCGGAGGCCGTCAAGGCCGTCGGGGCCGCCCCGGACCTGGAACTGGTCGCCACCCTCGGCCGGGGCTCGGAGCTCTCCGAGCTGACCGACGCCGGGGTGCAGGTCGCGGTCGAACTGACCCACCCCGACTCGGTGATGGGCAACCTCGACTACTGCCTGTCGCACGGCATCCACGTGGTCACCGGCACCACCGGCTGGACGGAGGAGCGGCTCGCGACCGTCCGGGGGCTGCTCGCCGCCGCGCCGGAGCTGGGTCTGCTGATCGCGCCGAACTTCTCCATCGGCGCCGTGCTCGGCATGAAGTTCGCGCAGGCCGCGGCCAAGTACTTCGAGTCGGTCGAGGTCGTCGAGCTGCACCACGACCACAAGGCGGACGCCCCCAGCGGCACCGCCACCCGCACCGCCCAGCTGATCGCCGCCGCCCGCGCCGAGGCCGGCCGCCCGCCGCAGCAGGACGCGACCACCCACGGCCTGCCCGGCGCCCGCGGCGCCGACGTCGACGGGGTGCCGGTGCACTCGGTGCGGCTGCGCGGTCTGCTCGCCCACCAGCAGGTGATGTTCGGCGACGAGGGCGAGACCCTCACCCTCCGGCACGACTCGCTGCACCACAGCAGCTTCATGCCGGGCATCCTGCTCGGTGTGCGCAAGGTCGTGGAGACGCCCGGGCTCACCCTGGGCCTCGAACACTTCCTGGACCTGTGAGCCCGGCATGACCTCCCGTACCGGCTTTTTCGTCCTCTCCGGAGTCCTGGCCCTGGTCGCGCTGATCTGCGTCGGAGAGGGCGTCCAACTGGTCGCCACCGGCAAGCCGCTGGGCATCGGCCTGGGCCTGTGCGCCTTCGTCATCCCGGTCGTCGGTTTCTGGTTCCTGCGCCAGACGGTCCGCTTCGGACGGGACAGCGAGCGGCTCGCCCGCGAGCTGGAGGCCGAGGGCGGTCTGCCGGTCGACGAGCTGGAGCGCACCGACGGCGGGCGGATCGACCGCGCCTCGGCCGACGCGGTGTTCGCGCTGAGGCCGAGGCCGCCCCGGGCGACTGGCGGGTCTTCTTCCGGCTCGCGGTGGCCTACGCCGACGCCGGCGACGTGCCGCGCGCCCGCAGGACCATGCAGCACGCGATCCGGCTGCACCGCACCACCGGTGCCGACCCCGCCCCGGGAGGCGCCGGCAGCACCATCGGCAAGCCCGCGAGGAGCAACGCTTGAGCGAGGACACGACCGCCCCCCGGTTCCGCAGCGACATCACCGCAGACCTGGTCCGCGCCGCCGCCGCCGACTCGGACGTCATCTGGGCGGCCCGGGTCTCGACGGCGGGGGAACAGTCCCTGGAGGCCCTCCAGCAGGACCCGGACAAGTCCGCGGGCCTGATCAACTTCCTGATGCGCGACCGGCACGGCACGCCGTTCGAGCACAACTCGATGACCTTCTTCATCAGCGCGCCGATCTTCGTCTTCCGCGAGTTCCACCGCCACCGCAGCGGCTGGTCCTACAACGAGGAGTCCGGCCGCTACCGCGAGCTGCAGCCGGTCTTCTACGTGCCCGCCGAGGACCGCAAGCTGGTCCAGCAGGGCCGGCCGGGGCGCTACGAGTTCGTCGACGGCACCCCGGAGCAGCACCGGACCGTCACGGCCTCGATGGAGGCCGCCTACCGCGAGGCCTACGAGCGCTACCAGGAGATGCTGGCGGCGGGCGTGGCCCGCGAGGTCGCCCGCGCGGTGCTGCCGGTCGGGCTGTTCTCCTCGATGTACGCGACCTGCAACGCCCGCTCGCTGATGCACTTCCTGTCACTGCGCACCAAGCGGGAGTACGCGGCGGTACCGTCGTTCCCGCAGCGCGAGATCGAGATGGTCGCCGAGCGGATGGAGGAGCAGTGGGCGGAGCTCATGCCGCTCACCCATGCGGCCTTCGAGAAGCACGGCCGGGTCGCGCCCTGACCTGCGACGACGAGCATCCGGGGGCAGTGCCGGGCATGTCTGGATTGCGGCATTTCTGACCTCTCCCTACGCTCGTGAACACGGATTCCGGTGCTGCTTGAACCCCCGAGCACGCAGCACCGGAATCCCATGTTTCCGCTGCTGGCACCGGTTCCGCGGGGGCCGTACCGGGACGATCCGGGACCGTTCCGGAGGCACGGCCGTCCGAACACTGGACCGGCCTGGGTGTCGCCCCACCGCCTACGAGTAGTTTTGGACACATGGCTCCGACCTCCACCCCCCAGACGCCCTTCGGCCGGGTCCTGACCGCGATGGTGACACCGTTCACCGCCGACGGCGGCCTCGACCTCGACGGCGCCCAGCGCCTCGCCGCGCACCTCGTCGACTCCGGCAACGACGGCCTCGTCGTCAACGGCACCACCGGCGAGTCCCCGACCACCAGTGACGCCGAGAAGGCCCAGCTCGTCCGCGCCGTGGTGGAGGCGGTCGGCGACCGGGCCCACGTGGTGGCCGGCGTCGGCACCAACGACACGCACCACAGCGTCGAGCTGGCCCGGCAGGCCGCGGCCGCCGGCGCGCACGGCCTGCTGTCGGTCACGCCGTACTACAGCAAGCCCCCGCAGGAGGGCCTGTACCGGCACACGGTGCGGATCGCCGACGCCACCGAACTTCCTGTCATGCTGTACGACATCCCGGGCCGCAGCGGTGTCGCGCTGAGCCACGAGACGCTGGTCCGGCTGGGCGAGCACCCGCGGATCGTCGCCAACAAGGACGCCAAGGGCGACCTCGGTGCCGCGTCCTGGGCGATCGCCCGCTCCGGCCTCGCCTGGTACTCCGGCGACGACATCCTCAACCTGCCGCTGCTGTCGGTCGGGGCCGTGGGTGTGGTGAGCGTGGTCGGGCACGTGGTGGCCGGCGAGCTGCGGGCCATGGTCGAGGCCCACCTGGCCGGCGATGTGGCCAAGGCCACGGCCGTCCACCAGCGCCTGCTGCCGGTCTTCACCGGTATCTTCCGCACCCAGGGTGTCATTCTCGCCAAGGCCGCGCTGGACCTCCAGGGTCTGCCGGCCGGCCCGCTGCGACTGCCCCTGATCGGCGCGACTCCGGAGGAGATCGCGCAACTGAAGAAGGATCTCGCCGACGGCGGGGTAGACCTGTAACAGACAAAGACGTGCGCGCCCCGGCTCGCCGGACCCTCACGGGCCCGCCGCTGGACCGGACCGAAGGCGCGAGAGCACAGACCTGGTAGGA
>NZ_JZWY01000392.1:0-2011 GCF_000966955.1 Streptomyces sp. NRRL S-495 | reverse complement strand
ACGGGCCCGCCGCTGGACCGGACCGAAGGCGCGAGAGCACAGACCTGGTAGGAAAACCGACACGGAGAACGCACGCCATATGTCTCACGGGGGAGGACCCCGGACATATGGCGTGCGTCGTGAGGAGAGTCTTTTGAGCCACCCGCATCCCGAACTCGGCACGCCGCCGGCCCTCAAGGCGGGCGCCCTGCGCATCACCCCGCTCGGCGGTCTCGGTGAGATCGGCCGCAACATGACGGTCTTCGAATACGGGGACCGCATTCTCATCGTCGACTGCGGCGTTCTCTTCCCCGAGGACGAGCAGCCCGGCGTCGACCTGATCCTCCCGGACTTCACCTACATCCGGGACCGTCTGGACAAGATCGACGGCATCGTCCTCACGCACGGCCACGAGGACCACATCGGCGCCGTCCCGTTCCTGCTCCGGGAGAACCCGGACATCCCGCTGATCGGGTCGAAGCTCACCCTGGCGCTCATCGAGGCCAAGCTCGCCGAGCACCGCATCCGCCCGTACGTGCTGGAGGTCGCCGAGGGCGACCGCGAGCGGATCGGCCCCTTCGACTGCCAGTTCATCGCGGTCAACCACTCCATCCCGGACGCGCTGGCCGTCGCCGTGCGCACGCCCGCCGGCATGGTCGTCGCCACCGGTGACTTCAAGATGGACCAGCTGCCGCTCGACGGCCGGCTGACCGACCTGCCGACCTTCGCCAAGCTGGCGGAGGAGGGCATGGACCTGCTGCTGGTGGACTCCACCAACGCCGAGGTCCCCGGCTTCATCCCGTCCGAGCGGGACATCTCCGCGGCGCTGCGCAATGTCTTCGCCAACGCGGACAAGCGCATCATCGTGGCCTCCTTCGCCAGCCACGTGCACCGCATCCAGCAGGTGCTGGACGCCGCGCACGAGTACAAGCGCAAGGTCGCCTTCGTCGGCCGCTCGATGGTCCGCAACATGGGCATCGCCCGCGACCTCGGCTACCTCAAGGTGCCCGGCAACATGGTCGTCGACGTCAAGCAGCTCGACGACCTGCCGGACAAGGAGGTCGTGCTGATCTGTACCGGTTCGCAGGGCGAGCCGATGGCCGCGCTGTCCCGGATGGCCAACCGCGACCACCAGATCCGCATCGTCGAGGGCGACACCGTCGTGCTCGCCTCCTCGCTGATCCCCGGCAACGAGAACGCCGTCTACCGGGTGATCAACGGCCTGACCCGCTGGGGCGCCAAGGTCGTCCACAAGGGCAACGCCAAGGTGCACGTCTCGGGCCACGCCTCGGCCGGCGAGCTGCTGTACTTCTTCAACATCTGCAAGCCGCGCAACCTCATGCCGGTGCACGGCGAGTGGCGCCACCTGCGGGCGGCGGCCGATCTCGGCATCGCCACCGGCGTCCCGCGCAACCGCGTCGTCATCGCCGAGGACGGCGTCTGCGTCGACCTGGAGAAGGGCGTCGCCCGCATCGTCGGCAAGGTGCAGGCCGGCTACGTCTACGTGGACGGCTCCTCGGTCGGCGACATCACCGAGGCCTCGCTCAAGGACCGCAGGATCCTCGGCGAGGAGGGCTTCATCTCCTGCTTCGTCGTGGTGGACTCCACCAACGGCAAGATCGTCGGCGGCCCGAGCATCCAGGCCCGGGGTTCCGGCATCGACGACGCCGCGTTCGTCCCGGTGGCGGCCAAGCTCCAGGAGGCGCTCGACCGCTCGGCGGGCGACGGCGTTCTGGAGATCCGTCAGGTCCAGCAGCTGGTGCGCCGGACCCTCGGCAAGTGGGTGGCGGACAACTACCGCCGCCGCCCGATGATCCTGCCGGTCGTCGTCGAGGTGTGATTTGACGTGGGGCAACCCGGTGCGTAATGTTCTCCGGGTTGCCCCACGGGACGGCCCCCAGTCGAAGTCCTCGAAATGAAATTCGAGCACGGAGCGGGAAAACGGCCCGAGAAACTCTGGTAGAGTTCGGGAGCGCCGAAAGGCCCAAGCAAATTCGATGAATGAAACTCCGGAAAACGGAGCGGAAAACAT
>NZ_JZWY01000391.1:0-24792 GCF_000966955.1 Streptomyces sp. NRRL S-495 | reverse complement strand
GCCCCAGCCCGGGTGTGAGCCGGGGCGGAGCGAGCGGAAGTCCCCAGTAGCCGGCCAGGGCCAGCCCGGTGGTGACGAACAGGACCGTACGGCTGGTGCGGTAGTGCAGGGGCCGGGTCGTGTAGAGCCAGATCAGGACGGCCAGCGGCACCGCGAAGTGCAGGACGTGGTAGTAGTCGAGCATCAGGTCCATCAGCCACGCGTGCCCCCGCGCCCAGCGGTTGACGGCACCTTCCGCGTCCACGTGCAGCAGCTGTTCCAGGCGGTGCAGCTGCTGCGCGTTCTCGACGGCGGTCGCGTTGCGATTCGGGGCGGCGTTGCGGATGTAGGAGTAGATGCCGTAGCAGACCTGGATCAGCAGCAGTTCGAGCAGGAGGTCGGGTCGGCCGACCGGCCGCATGCGCGGCGGCAGCAGCGGCAGGTACGGGCGCCCGAACGGCCGGCGGACGGTCGGCCCGGGCGTCCGCCGTACCTGCCAGAGCGGGTCGCCGCGCAGGCGGAACGGCAGCACGGCGGCCGCCCCGGCGGCAAGCAGTGTGCCGGCGCCACGGAGTGCGGCGCTGGTCACCGGGTCGGGGCGGGGCGCCAGCAGCCCGGCGGGCAGCAGCACCGCCGTCGCCGTGGCGACCGGCCACAGCGGGCGGTCCTCCGGGCCCCGCCCCAGCCGACCCAGACCTGCCAGCAGCAGCCAGCCGAGGTCGGACGGAAGGGCGACCGCCGACAGCAGGACGCTCGCACAGCCGACCACGGCCAGGGACAGCAGTACCTGCCTGTCGCCGTGGTAGCGCGCACAACGGCGGAGCGCGAACCCGCCGAGGGCGAGTGCCACGGCCGCCCAGACGCAGAACAGCGGCACCCCGTGGAGGCCGAGCCGCACCAGCAGACCCAGCACGGACCTGTTCTCCGGGTCGGTGATCAGTGCCCCGGCCGGGTCCGCAGCACGGCGCCAGGCTGCCGGCGTCGCGGAGGGCCGGAGCAGCAGGATCGCGCCGCCGAGCGTCAGGGCGACCGTGAGGGCGACGAGTGCGGGTCGCCGTCCGCGCGACCGCCATGCGGGAACCAGGAACAGCAGCAACGCCGGCTGGACGGCGATCGCGGCCCCGAGCGCCGGCCCGCCGGGGCGCCGACGGCCGGTGCCGAGGAACTCGGTGAGGACGAGGGCCAGGCAGGACAGGGCCGGCACGGCGTCGACGGCGTAGCCTCGCAGGTCGGCGCTGATCAGGACGGCGCTCGGTGCCAGCGGGGCGATCATGTACGACAGCGAGGCCGCGGTGGGTCGATCGCCGCCGGGCGGCAGGGGCGTGCCGCCGTTCGCGGGCGGGCCGGGGCTCGGACGGGTGTCCCGGTGCGGCAGGGGCGTCCTGGGACGCGCGTCCGCGTCGGGACGCGGCACCGCGGACGGCAGGTTGCGCGCCACCAGCGCGCCGGCGACGGCGACCGCGGCGAGTGCCACGAGCAGCAGGACGACGCGCGACGCGGTCTCTCCCGTGCCGAGCGCACGGAGTACCGCACCCGCGACGGGGTTCTCCCGACCGGCCGTGAGCGCTTCGATGCGCCGTCGCTCGGCCGGACGCCCGAGGGCGTGCCAGGTGACGGCCGCCGCCGTGCCCAGCGCCAGGAGCCGGCAGCAGAGCGGCCCGTACCGCCGGGCGGCAGCGCAGGACTTGGCGACGGCCGAGCGGTCGGCGGGCGCCACGGTCGCCGGAACCTCCATCGGCGTCCACCTCCCGGCTCCTTGCGCCGCTACCGGGTCGGGTGCCCTGGGCGGACGCGTTGTAACCCGCCGGATGGCGGGGGCCCGCGTGACGGCGGAAGGCTCAGCGCCCGACCGGGTGCTGCTTCCGGGCCGGGCCGGCGCCCGCTGCACCGGCGTCCTGTTCGCCCGCTGACCGGCTGGTGTGCTTCCACCAGCCCTGGCGTCCGGCGGTGACGGTGACCTCGCGGCTGCCGATCAGGCCCTTGCAGGTCTTGCCCCTGGTCAGGGGCTCGTCCTGCCAGCGGGACCGGCGGTGCCCACGGCCGCTCCGGCAGGTCCTCGCCCCGGGACCGGAGCACGGCCTCGCAATCCCGCCGCCGCGGAGGGACTGCCGCTGTACTGCGTGCGGTGCTCGACGGCTCCGAGCCGCGTCGGGTCAGGTGAGTCGGGCGAGGCGCGGCCTGCTCACGCGTCGGCGCAACGCGGGCAGCAGGTGTTCGGCCTGCTCGGCGTCCCGCTGCTGCATCGCGTAGAGAACACCGCTGGTGAACGCGAGATCCACGCCCGCTCCCGGGCGCTCCAGCAGGGCCTGGCGGGCCACGACGGCGTCCTGGTGTCCGCCGAGCACGCGCTGGAGCTGCTTCATCCGCTTCTCGAACTTCCGGGCGCGCTTCGGGGCGGTGGGGCGGGCCGCCTCGGCGGCGTAGCGGGCCCGCTTGGCCGCCTTGCGGGCGTTGTGCAGTGCGGCGTCGCGCGCGGGCCCGGAATCGATTCCGAGCGCGGCGTCGAGCCGTTTCAGGGTGCGCCGCTGTTCGTGGCGCAGCGTTCGGGACAGCCGCCTGCGCGGCTTGCTCCGGTCGGCTAGAGCGGTCAGCGGGGGATCGGCGGCGAAGGCCTCCAGCTCGTTCAGGAGGCTGTGGTAGCGCACGCTGCCGAGGTCGCGGACCACCTGCTCCCAGGCCTGCCGGTACGCGCGGGCGTAGTGCGCCGAGACCTCACCGCGCGAGGAGCCGCAGCGAAGCCGGTCGGGCAGGGCGTCCAGGGCGCCGACCAGGTGCTCTCCCAGCACTTCCTGGTCCCGTGCCGTGCCGAGCGAGCGTCCGAGCCAGCGGATCTCGGTGGCCAGCTCGTCGGTGCGGCCGTGGTCGAAGAGCCGGCGGTGTGCCTTGAGGGTGCTCCGTAGCCGCCGGGCCGTCACACGCATCCGGTGCACCGAGTCCGGCTCGTCGAGGCGGACGCTCGGATCGAGGGTGAGCAGGTCGTCCACCAGCTCCCTGATCCGTCCGGTCACCAGGCCGCCCGGCGTGCCCGCTCGCAGCGGTGCCCGTTCGCGGGTCGGCCTCGGGGCGCCCCGGAGTGCGCGGGCCAGCTTCGACGGGTAGTCGGCCCGCCCCAGGCCGGCGGCGGCGAGCGCCCGTTCGACGCTGTCGAGCAGCGCGGTGTCGCCGCCTTCGAGCTCGACCTCGACCTCGGTCCAGCTGGTGGACCTCGCGCGGTCGCCGTCGGGAGCGGTGTGTCCCGGCCGGCCGGCCGGGACCGGGCCGAGGATCCGGGCCTCCACCTGGTCCTCCGCCAGCTCCGCCAGCGGCTTTCCCCGTCGGTCGAGCAGGAGCCTGCGCCGACGGCGCGTCCGCAGGCGGACCACGGGCACCAGCGCGTCGCCCCGCAGGAAGACCGCGACGCGTGCGGCCAGTGCCGCGGGTGCCCGGTCCGGGGCGCCGGCCTCCAGCGGCGCGTGGATCTCCTCGCGACTGTCCGCGTCGGCCGGCAGTTTGAGGTGCCAGCCCGCGTCCCGGCCGCCGGTGCGCCGCCGCAGGGTGATCTGCCGGCTCAGCAGATCCAGGTCGGCGGTGTCGTAGTAGACGGCGTCCAGGTCCTGCGGCTCGGCGGGCACGACCTTCGCAACGCCCGGCAGTTCGAGGTCCCGCGCCTTCCCGCCCGGGCCGCGGCCACGCGCAGCGGCGCGGAGAACAGGATGCGGAGCGGATCCCGGGGAGGGCGTCCTGGCAGGGAGAAAGAGCGGGCCGACCGGGTCGGCGGCCGGCCCGGATCCCCGCGGTGGGAGACCTGTCTAACCGCGCAGGGCCGGCAGGACGTTTCCGGCGTACGCGTCGAAGAAGGCTGTCTGGTCAGGGCCGATCTGGCCCACGTAGACCTCGTCGAAGCCGGCGTCGGCGTAGGCGCGGACGGTCCTTGTGTGTTCGTCGGGGTCGTCCCCGCAGGTGACGGCCTCGGCGACCATCTCGCGGGTGACGAGCTCGCTGGCCTGCTCGAAGTGGGCCGGGGTGGGCAGGACCTGGGCGAGTTCGCCGGGCAGCAGTTCGGTGGGCCACAGCCGGTGGACGGTGTCGACGGCGCTGTCCCGGTCCGGGCCCCAGCAGACCTTGACCCCGCCGATCACCGGTTTGCCGGCGCCGCCACCGTCGTGGAAGGCGCGGACGAGGTCGGCGTCGGGGGTCATGGTGACGAAGCCGTCGCCGATGCGTCCGGCGAGTTCGGCGGCGTTCGGCCCGAACCCGGAGACGTAGATCGGCAGCGGCTGCGTGGGCGGGGTGTAGAGGCGGGCGTTGTCGACGGTGTAGTGCCGGCCGCGGTGGCTGACGAGGCGGCCGGTGAACAGCTCCCTGATGACCTGGAGGGCTTCGTCGAGCATGTCGGCGCGGTCGGCGAAGGAGGGCCACCGGTCGCCGTTGACGTGCTCGTTCAAGGCCTCGCCGGTACCGACGCCCAGGGTGAACCGGCCGTCGAGGAGCACGGAGGAGGTGGCGGCGGCCTGCGCGGTGACGGTGGGGTGCAGTCGGACGGTGGGGCAGGTGACCAGGGTGGTGACCGGGAGGGTGACGGTCTGGGACAGGGCGCCGATCATCGACCAGACGAACGGGCTGTTGCCCTGGGCGTCGTTCCACGGGTGGAAGTGGTCGGAGATCGCCAGGCGGGTGAAGCCCGCCTGCTCGGCGCGCCGTGCCTGGTCGAGCAACTCGGCGGGGGTGAACTCCTCGGAGGACAGGAAGTAGCCGTACTCGGTCATCGTCGCGTGCTCCCTTCGGCTGGTCCGGTCCCCCTTCGGCGCGGCTACCCCGTTCGAGGCGGGGGAAGCGTCCGGATCAGCGGCCGTAGCCGAGGCGGACGGCGGGCTTCGAGCAGGAGGGCGTGGACGAAGGGCCGGGAGCTGTTCGCCCGGCTGCGGCAGGAGGGGTGGCCGCGCGTCGGCCTGCCGGCGAGGTCCCCTACCGAGCTCGCGGGGCAGAGCTGGACGGGCCGCAGAAAGCGGCAGATAAATCCGAATATAGGGTTGCAAAAACCGGTATTGCGGCTCATATGATGGTCTATGTCCGAAGTCCAGGAGCCGCGCAGCAGCTGGACGTTCCTGACGCAGCACGCCAGGGTCCTGCTGATGATCGCCCGTGACGCGGACGTGCGTCTGCGGGACATGGCCGCCGCGTGCCGGATGACCGAGCGGGCCGTCCGGGCCGTTGTGGCCGACCTTGAGAATTCCGGCTATGTCACCCACACCCGCCGCGGGCGCCGCAACCACTACCAGATCGTGCGCGGAATGCACTTCCGCCACCCCGCCGAAGAGCACTACGAGATCGCCGGACTGCTAGCCCTGTTCGTCGACCCCGCCCAGCTCCCCGACGACTCCACCTCGTCCGACACGGCAGATGAGCGCCATGACCGCATCATGCAGCCCTGATCCCCGGCCCGATTCGGCCCGCCGTGGCGTTGTGGCGTCGGGACCGCTCGGCGACATCGCCGGGGCGCGTATGACCATCCGGCTCGCCTCCCACGGCGGGGGCCGTTGCCTCGTAGTGGTGGGCGGTGAGATCGACCTCGATGTCGCACCCCGGTTCTCCCGGGCTCTGGCCGCGGCGCTGCGGGCCAGTGCCACCGGCCTCGACGTGGTGATGCAGAACGTGCCCTTCTGCGACTGCTGCGGCCTCAACGCCCTGCTCGAACTGCGGCTCCAGGCCGAGGACGCAGGCAAGGACCTGGTCCTGACCGCTGCCTCGCCCCAAGTCCTGCGGCTACTGGAACTGACCGGCACCGCCGAGCTGTTCGGGCCGCGTGACGCCGCCCGCCCGGACCACGAGCCGTCTCGTCCCGACGCAGGGCGGCCGGTTGTGGAACGGACCCCCGGCGTGGCGTCCCCTCTCCACCGGCGGGCGCACGCGCGTTCGAGGAACGCGCGTTCGAGGAAGGCCCCGGCCCGCCGCCCGGAGCCGGAGTAGCCGGGCAGGTCCGCGAAGTGCCGACGGCCGGGACGAGGGCGGGGGCGACATCGCCTGGCCACCACGGCCTGCGCCGGGACCGCCGGAGGCGCCGGTGTCCCACCGACGACGACTTCCGGGGGTGGGCCGCCGCGACGGTGCGGCGGCCCGAACGGTGGTCAGGGGCGTCGTGACAGGGGACGGCCTCCGGCCCGAAGCACGGTGCCGCCCCTCCGACACCTGCCGGAGGACGCCGCTTGCGCCGGACGACAATCGACCCGCTCCCCGACGGGCTCAGGCCGCGCGCAGTTCCTCGACCGCGTCCTTGGTCAGACGGACCCGGACCAGAGCGGCCGCGAGCCTGGCCAGGTCCTGCGACGGCACCAGTTGCGCAAACGCCTGCGGGGTGCGCAAGCCGGCCGCGAACAGCTCGCGCGCCGCACCGACTCCGATCTCCGCCTTGATTCGGACCGAGCAGAGCACGGTGAGCACCAGCAGCCGGTACAGCGGGCTCGGTTTGTCGGCGAGCCGGATGCCGGCCTCGTCGGCGTAGGTCCGCCCGTACTGCCGCAGCAGGCGCGCGGTCGTCCTGCGGTCATCCACCGTGTGCCTCCTCCCGGCGCGGCCCGGAACGCCCGCCTGTGCTCCACCCGTGCCGGCTCCGCAGGCCGCGCAGCGCGCGGCGCACCGGAAACGCTGTCCGGCTCAGCCGTGCCGCATGTCGTCGGGATCCGGCGGCATCGCCGTGACGGGCGAGGATCCCGCCGGGCCTCGGCCTTCCTCGTCGACCGGCGGCGCGCCCTCACCGGTCATCCGGGACTGCGGCGTCTCCCTCGGCGGTGCATCGGCCGGATGACCGCCGGAACTTCCCTTCGCGTGGTCGTCTCCGGGGGCGATCCGGCCCCGCCAGCCGCCGCTCTCCTGTCCGCGTTCCTCGATGAAACCCTTGAACCGCCTGAGGTCGCCCTTCACCCGCCGGTCGAGCACGCCGAGCAGGGCGCCTGCCTTCTCGCCGATGCCCTGCGGCTCGAATTCCATGGCGAGACTGACCCGGGTGCGATGGTCGTCCAGCGGCTGGAAGGCTGTCTCTTATACACATCTCTGGGCAGCTGGTCGACGATCTCGGTGTCGAACTCACGACGGGCGCCCGCCACCTTCGTCCGCCAGTGCGAGTGGCGGTCGTCGATCTGCCGAACCTCCTCCACTCCCTCCATGAACCTCGGGAACTCCTCGAACTGCGTCCACTGGTTGTACGCACTGTGCACCGGGACGTCGACGTCGACGCTCTCCCGCACCCTGCTCATGGTGACGCTCCCTTCTCCGGTCGGTCCTCTCCGGTCGCGCCGGTCGCGCCGGTCGCGCCGCACCGATGGAACGCCTGCCCGCCCGCAGGAGCTTCAACCACCGGCGGCACACACACAGCGGTCACGGCCCCTGCGCCAGCGCGCTACAGCGCGCAGCCGGTGGATCCGATCGGAGTCGGCCGGCGCGGTACGGATCACGTTGCTGCTCGGGAAGGTCCGGGTGCGCGGGTCCGTAGGCCGCCCGCGCACCCGACCCGGGGCGGTCGTCGGCGACAAGGCCCACTTGTGCCGGGCGAGGTCCCTGACAGGCCTCGGCCCGGCGGGACCCGTTCTCGGGAACGGAGCCTTCTTCCGGTCAGGGCAGTGGGACGGCGTGCAGGCGGGGGTGCCGGCCGAGGCCGGTGGGGGCGGCAAGCGGCCGGGCGACGTTCAGGCTGATCTCGACGCGGACAGTGCCGACGCCGCACGACTGACCGTGCAAACGCTCTTGGACGACCAGCGTGCGGCCCTCGCACACCCAGGCCGGGCTCTCGACGGCTGCCACCGTCCTCGGGTCGATGTCGACGTTCGGGTCGACCCGGCGGCCGGTGGACCATGCCCGCGGTCCACCGTGCGCCCGGGTTCGGCGTTGTCCGCTGCGAGCGGCCCGCGAGACGATGGACACGCGGACGTCACGGCCCCCTGCCCCCTGCCGCCTGCCGCCGGGCGAGCAGAGGCGGAGCCGGAGAGGAGCGGGGAAACGATCGGACGAGGCGCCGCCGTTGACGAGACGCGCGGCCCCAGGGGACTGGGAGCCGACCCGACCATGACGACAGGGGGCGGGAATGGGGAGGCGCGACTGCGGATTGGATCGACGCCCCGGAATGACCCGATATACCCGTCTCTCGGCAATGGATCGGCGGCGGGGGCACAGCCGACTGATTCCGCTTCCCGTGCGCCATTCCATCGCAGTGGTGCGTGATCAAATTGAAAAGCTGAGGTGGCCGGCGAGGGTTGGCGGCCGGGTTTTTTGCGCAGAGTCACTGAAGTAGCACCCTGGGTGGAAGCCGGGCCGGGGTCGTGAGGCAAAGGCCAGTCGAGGAGCGTTGATGACCGAACAGAGCCCTGCACGGTTCCCGATCGCCGAGCCGTTCACCCAGGCGGAACCGTCCAACCCGAACTGGAAGCTGGCGGGCAAGGCGCGGCTGGAGGGGAGTTTGGAGCTGAACCGTCCGGGGGCGGCGGGTTATGTGGGGATGGCGTTGCTGGACCAGCCCTTTCCTTCCGCCCAGGGGGTGGTCATCGACTTCGACTACGCCACCGAAGCCTCCACCGGTGCGAACGACTCCTTCGGCCTGGGACTGTGTGTGTTCCTCATCGATGGGCGGCAGACGACGCAGGCCGCGGAGAGTTGGTACGGCCTGGGCTACGCCTACCAGCACAAGGAGGACCTCCATGATCCCGAACGGGCGGGCGTCACTGCGGGGTATGTCGGCGTCGCCTTGGACAGCATGGCCATTTTCCAGTACTACAGGGTCGGAGACGGCGGTGATCAGGACGATCCGGAGCTGCCGAACCGGATCGCGGTGCGCGGCTCGGGGAACCTGCTGAGCGGATTCGAGCTGCTGGGCGTCGGGCCCGAGGTGCCCGGCGGGTTCGAAGCTTCGTGGCAGGACGGCGCGCATGTCCAGATGTGTATCAACGGCACCGTCCTGACCGTGCGTCATACCCGCGGATCCGACCCCGTCGGCACGCTGGCGACCTTCGCATTGGAGGGGCCCGCGATGACGGCGATGCCCGAAACGTTCAAGCTCGGCCTGTCCGCGACGGTCCACTACCAGGCCACAGGGACCTACCGGATCCGTGACCTGAGCGTGGCGCCGCCGGTGACCGTCCCGCTGGAGATGGACGGCCCGCGCACCGCCCACGCGGGCCAGCAGGTCTCCTACACCATCCAGGTCGCCAACCTGGGCCCCGGCGACGCGCCCGAGGTACGGGTGGAGGGCGAGATCCCCGCTCCGATGCGGAACGGTGCCGAACAGGTGCACTGCCGGGGCGAGAACGGCGCCCAGTGCGGCACCGGCTCGGTCACCGGCGGCCTGCACCAGCCGCTGAAACTGCCCGCCGGCAGCAAAGCCACGATCACCGTCACCGGCACCGTCAGCCGCACCTTCGAGGGCACCCTGTCCCCGACCGCGTGGGTCACCGCCCCCGGAAACCTCTCCACCCAGCGCCGCGCCCAGGTCGATATCCAGGTCGAGGCCTCACCGGTCACCGCCGACTACCAGATCACCGGGCAGTGGGACCAGACCTGGCCCGAAGACGCCAAGGGATGGCTGGTCGGCTACGAACTGACCCTGGCCGCACGCGACCAGCGGGTGGTGCGCTGGCAGATCAGCTTCGACGTCCCCGCAGGCACCCGTCTCAACCCCGCCCAGACCCAGTGGTACCAGGTGATCAGCAACGGGCAGGACGGGACCGTGGTCCTGGCCAGCCCCGACGACACCCACACCATCGACCCCGGCGCCCCCCTGGCCGTGAGCGTGCAACTGCTCTACCTCACCCAGACCGCAGCCGGCGACGGCACCCTGCGCGGCCTGCACGCCATCGAAACCACCCGCCCCTGACCAGCCCCGACACCCCCTGGCACCCCCGGTCCGAGCAGCTCAGGACCAGCAATACGCCAGCCCATCGGGCCTTGCGACTGACGATCTTCCGAGGACCGTTATCGAGGTCCTGCCAGGAATGCGCCAGCGACGAGTGGGCCCAGGAACGGGCTTCCGGGGCCCGCGGCGTGATTCCGCGGACGCTGGAGCCCGGTCCTGCCGGCCGTGGTGCCGGCCGCCCGGGGACTGCGGGCGGTCACCGGGCGGCGAGCGCCTACCTCGTCAGGGTGATCGGTGTGCAGGCGGGGCCGGCGCAGCCGACGATCTGGTTCTGGTCGATGGGCAGGGCCCGGCTGGTGCGGACTGCGGGGAACTGCGCGGTGGCGGGCCTGGCGGTGTACTCGGCGAGGACGGCCCCCGTGGCGTCCACGACGGTGATGACGGAGGGCACGATCGAGCCGCCGGTGACCACCAGCTGCGGGACGCGGCCGGTGTAGCGGACACTGAACGTGCCCACGTCCTCCGCCCGCACCTCGGCGACAGGTACCTCCTGCAGGGTCGCTTCGCCGGGCGTGATGTCGGTGACCGGGATGGCGCCCCGGGTGATCCCGGTACCGCCGTCACCGCCCCCGTCGCCGGTCAGCGCACCCAGGTCGGTCACGCCGGAATCCTGCGCGATGACGGCGCCCGAGCGGGCCGCCTGGATGACGTCGTCGATCTTGTAGTCCGGGACCGTGATGTCGAGTTCGTCTCGGTCGGCACTCATACGCTCACTCCTCGCACACCGGCGGCACGGTTGCCACTCTCGGCGATCCTTCCATGACGCTCCGCCAGCTCGGAGCTATTCCCAAGAACGGGTGCCGCCCCGACCCGGCCCCCTTGCCATCGGCGGTGGAATGCTCTGCGCCCGGCCTGCATCCCGTCCGCCGGTGGCGCGGGCTTGTCGGACTGGCCGGTAGCGCTCGTTCCGTGGCTGCGGAATCGATCACCAGTACGAGACGGGAACGGCGGGCAGTTCCGACGCGACCCCGGGGGTGGCCGGCCGCCCGGCGATGGTGCCCGACGGCCGGTGGGTGGATCCCACCGCTGATGTGCCCCCGATCGGGAGCGGCAGGTCAGGAGTTGTCGACCTTGATGGAGGAAGCGACGTCGTTGAAGTCGTCACTGACATAGGCCGCGTCGCTGGTGAACGCCTTGCTGGCGCCCTGGAGGCCGGTGTCGGCATAGAGGGTGACCGTCCAGCCGCTGGGCACCTTGACCGAGCTGATGGAGTCGTTGCCGACTGCGCCCGGCTTGGTGAGGTCGTAGGTACCCGCCCGGAGCGTCATGCTGGCGCCCGAGAAGTCACGGTCGGCGTAGATGGCGGGCCGGCCGGCGGGCTTCGGTGCCGGCGTGGGGTCGTCCCCGTGGCTGGGGTAGGAGTTGTAGTGGTACTGCTGGCTGTAGCCGAAGTCGTCGTCCGACATGGCGCGGGGTCCTCTCGCCTAGAACCAGGTCCGGCGCATGACCGGCAAGAGCTGAACCACCACAGGGGTGGGCCCGGGCCGGCAACTCGGCGCCGGCCCCTGTCCAGAGCCGTTTGCCGGCCGGGGTAGCCGATCTGACCGATCGTGCTCTCCATGAGGGCGTTGTCGTGGACGTCGCCGACCGAGCCGATGGACGCCGCGATGCCATCGAGATCACCGGCAGGGCCCAGCCAACTGCCGCCCGCACCGAAGCGTATGAGCGCTCACATCGGCCCCGTCAACAACTTCGACAGGAAAAGATTCTGATGACGCCCCAGTAGCGGGCGGGTTGCGGCGTGATGCTTGACGACCTCTCCTGCCCCATGGTTTCCTCCCTGCAGCGCGCCGGATGTTCGACTTTCAAATTGTGAGCGCTAACAATGCGCGGCAGACTCGGTGCACCCCACCCCGCAGGGGTCACGCCTTGCCGCCGCCTCAGACGTGCCGTGCCCGGTCCGCACGCACCGAGAAGGATCGATCCCTGCCCAAGTCGCCCCCAGGAGGGTGCAGATGAACGCTCTCGGTACAGCTCCGCGAAGCTCGACACGGCGAGGATGGCGGCCTCGGACGGCCGCCCTGCTCTCGATGGTCTTCGTGGCCGGCTTCCTGGCCCTGGTGAACCCGTCCTCCGCCTCGGCGGCTTCGGTCGACACCGGCAAGTGGTACGTGCTGGTCAACCGCAACAGCGGCAAGGCGCTGGACGACTACAACTTCGCCACCGCCGACGGTTCGCCCGTCGTCCAGTGGACCCGGACCAGCAACGAAGCCCAGCAGTGGCACTTCCTGGACTCCGGGAGCGGCTACTACCGCCTGCAGAACCGCAACTCCGGCAAGGTCCTGGACAACTACAACTGGTCCTCGGCCGACGGCACCGACGTCGTCCAGTGGAGCGACCTCAACGCGACCAACCAGCAGTTCCGTCTCGCCGACTCCACCGACGGCTACGTCCGCCTCCTGAACCGGCACAGCGGCAAGGTCCTTGAGGTCCAGGGCGCCTCCACCGCCGACGGCGGCAAGATCGTCCAGTACGCCGACTGGGGCGGCAGCAACCAGCAGTGGCAACTCGTCCCCGTCGCCGACGTCTCCACCGGCACATGCGCTCTTCCGACGACCTACCGCTGGACATCGACGGGTCCGCTGGCGGAGCCGGCGAACGGGCAGCTCGCGCTGAAGGACTTCACCACCGTGAAGTACAACGGCAAGAACCTGGTCTACGCGACCACCTCCAACGGAACGTCGTGGGGCTCGACGGCGTTCAGCCCCTTCGCGAACTGGTCGGACATGGGAGCGGCCACCCAGACCGGGATGAGCCAGCCCGCGGTGGCGCCCGAACTGTTCTACTTCGCGCCCAAGAACGTCTGGGTGATGGTGTCCCAGTGGAGTCAGTGGCCGCTCTACTACCGCACGTCCAGCGACCCCACCAACCCCAACGGCTGGTCCGCCGCACAGCCGCTGTTCACCGGCAGCCTCCCAGCGGGCCCCGGGGCCCGGAGGGACGCCCCGATCGACCCGACCATGATCGCTGACGACCAGAACATGTACCTGTTCTTCGCCGGTGACAACGGCAGCATCTACCGGGCGAGCATGCCGATCGGGAACTTCCCCAGCAGCTTCGGCTCGTCGTACACGACGGTCATGAGTGACACGGAGCAGCTTCTGTTCGAGGCGCCGGAGGTCTACAAGGTCAAGGGCCAGAACCAGTACCTCATGATCGTTGAGGCGCAGGGTACGAACCGCTACTTCCGCTCGTTCACCGCCCCCAGCCTGAACGGTCCGTGGACAGTCCAGGCCGGCAGCGAGAGCAGCCCCTTCGCGGGCCAGGCCAACAGCGGTTCCACCTGGGCCCAGGGCGTCAGCCACGGTGACCTGGTCCGCGACAATCCTGACCAGACCATGACCATCGATCCCTGCAACCTGCAGTTCCTCTACCAGGGCCTTCTCAAAAACGTCCCGGCGGGTACCGAGTACCTGGATCTGCCGTACCGGCCGGGCCTGCTCACCCTGCAGCGCTGAGCCGCCTGCTCCACGGTGATCACGACGAGGAACCCCGGCCGCACATCGGCTGGGGTTCCTCATCCTCGGTCCGGGGCCCAGTGCGGGGTGCAGTCGTCGCTCGAGCAGTGCGGGGCAGGGGCATCAGGTCCCACCCGGGGCGGGTAGAGCGCGCCGAACAGGGCCGACAGCGGCTACGGACGCCAATGCCTGAACGGCCGCGCCGCCTCCGCCTGCCCGGCGAGATCGCGGGGCACGCAGCCCCTGCACGCTCCGCGGTAGAAGATCGCTACTGATAGCGCTGTCGCGTCGTAGTTCTGAGGGGGAAGCGGCCCAAGTTCTCCGAATGGTGGTCGATGCTTCGCGCTCGCGTGACTGTCAGGCTGGTGCCGGGCGTCCGTTCCGGGCGACCTCTGGCAAGGAGGCTTCCATGGGCATCAGGCCCGAGTACGACCCGGTGGTGTACATCAAGGATCAGTTGGTGCCCTTGGCGGACGAGCAGAGTCAGGACCCGAAGGGCTGGGCCCGGACGTCCGTCGAGGAGACCAGCACGGATCCCGAGGTGGACGCTCAGCCCCCTGAGGACGCGTGACACCGGCCGCAGGATCGGCGGCATCGCGCGGCATCGCGCGATGACCGGCACGGCCGCCCAGGACGGGCCTGTCACGCCCAGGACGGGCCTGTCCCGGGTGGCCGATGCCCCGCGGCGCGACCTCTGGTCTCAACTACCCAGCTATGCACCATAGTTCAGTTGCCCGAAGCTTGCCCGGAGCTTGGCCGTGGCGGCCTGCGGCTTACCGCTCCAGTCGGGACTGGTCGGGTGCGCGGTCGCCCGCGGCTTCCGGAAGGGCTTCGGTGATCGACCGCAGCTGCTCGGCGGAGAGCCGGATCGCCAGGGAAGCGACGTTCTCCTCGAGGTGGCGGCGCCGGCGCACCCCCGGGATCGGGATGACCGTCTCGCCCTGCGCCAGGACCCAGGCGAGCGCCAGCTGCGCCGGTGTGCAGCCGGCCTCGGCGGCCAGGGCCCGCAGGCGTTCGACGAGGGCGAGGTTGGTCCGCAGGTTGCCGTCCCGGAAGCGCGGGTGCCCGCGCCGGACGTCGTCGGCGGCCAGCGCGTCGATCGAGGACATCGTGCCGGTGAGCAGGCCCCGGCCCAGCGGCGCGTACGGGACCAGTGCGAGAGCGAACTCCCGGACCACAGGCAGGATATGGCGCTCAAGGCCGCGAGTGAACAGCGAGTACTCACTCTGCAGGGCCGCGATCGGGGCGGTGGTGCACGCCCTGCGCAGCGTCTCGGCGCTCACCTCCGACAGTCCGAGGTACCCGACCTTGCCCTCGGTGACCAGCTCGGCCATGGCGCCGACGGTCTCCTCGATCGGAACGTCGGGGTTGCGGCGGTGGAGGTAGAAGAGGTCGATGCGGTCCACACCCAGGCGCTTCAACGAGGCCTCGCAGGCCCGCCTGGCATGCTCCGGGGTCGAGTCGATCCGCCGCTCCCGTGGATCCTCCCCGCGCACGACACCGAACTTGGTGGCGAGGAACACCTCGTCACGACGCCGCGCGACGGCCCGGCCCACCAACTGCTCGTTGGTGTAAGGGCCGTACATGTCCGCGGTGTCGAGGAAGGTGACCCCGAGGTCGAGCGCGCGCTCGATCGTCGCGACGGACTCCGCCTGGTCCGAGGCGCCGTAGAACTCGGACATCCCCATACAGCCCAGGCCCATCGCCGACACCAGCGGCCCGCCCCTGCCCAACCGTCGCTGCTCCACCGCACCCCCGAATCCCGTGAGGCCGTCAGCGTACGGTGCGGGCATCGGCGGCAGAAGACGGCCGTCTTCCCGGATCCCCGGCCCACTCCTATCCTCGGCCCAGGAACGTCTTCCGGCTCCGTGCGGCCCGGTCTGCTCGGTGGGGCCGCCCACCCGCGACGGAAAGGCACGCCTGACCATGCGCTTTGACGAGGCGTTCAGCGGCTGGACCCGTGCATCCTTCATCTCTCCTGAGGCATGGCGGCTGCCCTACAGGGACGATCACGGCACTCTCGCCGCTCACGCACTGGAGCGCCTGGCCGACGGCCCCGGCTTCGCGGTCGTGACCGGTGTCCCGGTCTCCGCGATGGACAGCGCTGAGGTCCGGGCGTTCAGCGAGTCGATGCTCGGCCACCTCGGCCGACCGCTCCCGCAAGGGGTGGGGCGGGAGACGGCGCTCGCCTGGCTGGTCCGCGACGAAGGAGTGTCCGCCTACACGGACGACCGCCGGTTCCACGAGAGCGCCTTCACCTCGAAGTCGCGGGGCTGGCTGCACCTGCACAACGACCAGGCCGTCCAGCCTTTCGGCCACGAACCGGACTATCTCGCTCTCCTCGCCCACCGCAAGGCCAGGAGCGGCGGCGAGACCGTCCTGGTGGACGCCTGGTCCGTGTACCAGGTCCTGCGGCGCGAGTTCCCCCGCGAACTCGACCGGCTCCAGCAGCCGTTCCCGATCGACCGGCGCCACGTGACGCCTGAGGGTGCGGACCAGGTGGTGTGGTCGCCGGTGTTCGAGCCGGGTGGCGGCGGCCTGCGCGTGCGGTGCAACGTGAAGCGGATCGAGACCGCGTTCCTGCTGACCGGCTCCACCCCGCCCTCGGCGGACCTGGCGGCGCTCGACGCCCTGCAGCACGTCCTCGACCGCGCCGACCTGCGCCTGACCCTCATGCTCGAGGAAGGCGACTGCCTGCTCATCGACGACCGCCGGGTCCTGCACGGACGTACAGGCTACGAAGACCACCAGGCCCTGGGCCGGCGCCGCTGCCTGGTCCGCGTCATGCTCACACAGCACCCCTGCGGCGGGACAGACTGACGGCCGTCGGTACCTCTTCCAGAACGGCCAGGTCGTCCGGACCATCACCGGCGCCAGGTCCAAGGCCGCCCTCCCGGCCGAACCGGCCGAGTACCCGTAGCCGACGCTGGTTCACCAACGAGCGGTCACCAGGCGACCCGTCGGACGGCGCGGTGAACGGCGCACGAACTCTGCCCGGCGTACCTCGCTTGCATGCGGCGCCGCGCAGTCGGCCTCGTACGGTGTGCCGGTGAGCACCGCCTCACCCAGCCCGAACGCCGAGTCCACCCGCCTCCCGGATTCGGGCATGAGCCCCCTGCGGGGCGAGGGCCCGTGTCGCTGGCGAGGGTGGCGGGTTCGACGGTGCGGCTCTTGGCGACCAGGACGACGATCAGGACGACCTGGAGCGCGATCGGCAGGGACACGGAGCTCTACAGCGGCGGGCCCGTGTGCGGGTTCGACCACGAAAGCAGCGCCGACCCCGGTGACGGACCTGTGTGCCGCGCAGGTCGTGGGGGCGGGTGGCCGTCTCCCGCTCGCGATCGGACGTACCGGCATCGGCGGAGGGCGCCAGGATCGCCCCGGTTGGTGCGCGGGCGGTGGTCTCACGCGTGCCGTGGTGCGGCGCGCAGTCCTTCGAGGATCGTGGTCAGGTAGCGGTGTGCGGTGTCGATCCGGTCGGCGGGTGTGCCGCCGTGGACGTTGACGGCGTAGGCGATGCCGCACATGAGCGGGACGAGGTCGGCGGCGGTCAGTTCATGCCTGACCGCTCCGGCGGCGCGAGCCCGGTCGAGAAGTGCGGTGCCGACCGAGCGAATCGTCTCTTTGAGTTCCGTGGTGTGCGGCAGGGTGTCGTCGGCCGCGGCGGCGACCGGGGCCAGGGAGGCGTCGGTGACCTGCGCCTCGACGGTGCGGAACAGGAAGCCTTCGAGCGCGCGCCAGGGGTCGGTGTCGGCCATCGCCTCGCGGCCTTGGGCGGCCAGGGCTTCCAGGCAGGGCGTGGCGACGGTCTCCAGCAGCGCCTCGGGGGTGGCGAAGTGCCGGTAGACAGTGCCGACTCCGAGTCCGGCGCGGCCGGCGACGTCGTTCAGTTGCAGGGGTGTGCCCTGCTCGACCAGGGCACGGGCGACAGCGACGATCCGGTCCCGGTTGCGGGCCGCGTCCTTGCGCAGGGGCGTCGTCATGGGGGACATGCTAATCGGATGACCCATCCGGATGATGTCGCCGGTACCCGCACCGCCCGGTGGGTCAGGTGGTTGTGAGGGGTGCGTGCCGTTCGCTGAGCCGGCGCACGTCCTGGGCGACGCGGGGGTCCGTGGCTGCGCGCAGCGGTGTCACCGGGCGCGCCCGGGCTCCGATGACGATGCCGGTCCGGCCGGTCAGAGCGTCGTCCGTGGCGGCGACGATCGAGGGCCGGGCAGCGAGGGACGCCGGGCCGGAGGTGGAGCGTCGGAACTTGCGGCGCACCAGCGGCCACAGCAGTCGCAGGGCTGGTGAGACGATCTTCGGGTCGGTCATGGTGCCGTTGGTCATGTCGGTCGCGGCGCCTCCGGGGTCGGCGGCGAAGACGGAGACGGCCGTGCCTTGGAGCCGGGTGGCCAGGTCGAGGGTGTAGGCGAGGTTGGCGAGCTTGGCGCGGCCGTACCAGTGGAAGCCGTAGTAGCCGCCGGGCGGCTCGACGGTGTCGAAGGACCGCTTCGCGAGCCCGACCGCGCCCGAGGTCACGTTCACGATCCTGCTGGGTGCGCCGGCGGTCAGTGTGGGCAGCAGCAGTTCCGTCAGCAGGTACGGCGAGAGGTGGTTGACGAGGAACGACGCTTCGATCCCGTCCAGGGCCCGCCGCTGCGGGAACATCGCGCCGACGTTGTTGACCAGCACGGTCAGTGGTTCTCCGGAGGCTGCGCGCTCGGTGGCGATCCGGTCGGCGAGCGCCCGCACCTGGTCGAGCGAGCCGAGATCGGCGGGCAGGAACCGTGCGGGGCGTGCCGGGTCCGTCGCGTTGATCCGGTCGACCGCCCGGGCGCCCCGGTCGGCATCGCGTCCGACCACGGTGACTGAGAACCCGGCGCGGGCCAGCCCCAGGGCCGTCTCCAGTCCGATGCCGGCCGTCCCCGCCGTGACCACTGCCGTCTTCGTCATGTGCCCCTCCGCCCAGTCATGCGGATAGTTCATCCGCTTGTCGGGGACCGTAGCACACAAACGGATGATCCATCCGTTTAGGGATGCCCGGTGGCGGAACAGGCCGTGCCGGACGGCATGAAGCCGCTCCGATCCCGAGGCGGAGGTCAGCTGTCGCTGCGGTAGCGGTCCATCGAGACCCTCACCGGGCCGTTGCCGGTCACGGAGACGACCCGCACGATCGCTACGTCGTGAGTGCTTCTCGATCTCACGCAGAAGGCTCGGCCGGCCGGCAGGTCACTGAAGTCGAGGGCCGTCGCCGGCTGCCGGTCGATCGCCGTCGAGCAGTCGGTCGGGGTCGGCCGCCCGTTGGGGGTGATGGCGGCGTCGCTTCCCGTCGGGATCAGGAACTCGTCGGCGTTGTGCCCGACGGACCACTCGGTGGACCGCGCGGGGGTCAGCCTGCCGGTCTCGAGGTCGAAGTCGTAGGAGTCGTCGGGCGCGGTCAGGACCGTGCCGGTGTACGCCGCGGTGTACGTGGCCGGGCTCGTCGGGCCGGTCGGCGTCGGGTCGGTCGGCGTCGGGCCGTCGGCCGCCGGTGTGTCCGGGCCGGTGTCATCGGCCGTCGGGCTGTCGCCGGTCCATCCCGTGGCTGCGAGGATCCCGTCGAGCTCGTCGGACAGGAGTACGCCGCCGACCGTGCCGCCGAGAGCCACCACCAGTGCCGTCAGCAGCAGCCCCGTCTTCCGGCTCGGGCCCTTGCGGCGGGGCTTGCCCACCGCGGGTGCCACGGGGGCGCCGACGGTCGGCAGTGGGGACGGTAGCAAGGCGGTCGGTGTCTCGGACAGGGGCTGCGGAGCGCCGTGGGGGCCGGGCGGGGCCTGGAGGGCCACGACGTGGGGAACGATCGCGGTGGGCAGGGGCTGCGGCGGGCCGGAGCGGCGGGGGATGTCGGCGCTGATCCGAGCGGGCAGCCAGCCGTCGGCGAAGCGCAGCCCGCCGCCCGCGGCGGGGTGGTCGCGGGCGGCCTCGATGATCTCGGCAGGGGTGGGCCGGTTCTCGGGCTGCTTGGCCAGGCAGCGCAGCAGCAGCGCGTGCAGGTCGCCCGGGACGTGGCCGAGGTCCGGCTGCTCGTTCACCACCCGGTACAGCACGGTGGTCTCCGGTCCGTCGCCGAACGGCTGGGTGCCGCCGGCGGCGTACACCGCCAGCGAGCCCAGCGCGAAGACGTCCGTCGCGGGCGTGGCCGGTCGGCCCAGGGCCTGCTCGGGCGCCATGAAGGCGGGAGAGCCGATCCGGAAGCCGGTGCCGGTCAGGGCGACGGCGTCGGCCGCGCGGGCGATGCCGAAGTCGATCACGCGCGGACCGTCGGCCGCGAGCAGCACGTTGGCGGGCTTGAGATCGCGGTGCACCACCGCGGCGCCGTGGATCGCCTGCAGCGCCTCCGCGATCCCGCCCATCAGCAGCAGGACGGTGCGCAGCGGGAGCGCGCCGTGTTCCCGGACCGCCTGGTGCAGCGACGGGCCCGGAACGTACGCGGTGGCCAGCCAGGGCACGTCGTCGTCGGCGCCGGAGTCGATCACCTGGGCGGTGTACAGCCCGTGGATCCGCCGGGCGTTGGCGACCTCCTGTGCGAAGCGCCACCGGAACTCGGTGTCCTGCGCGAACTCCGGCCGGACCGTCTTGAGGGCCACGGGCCGGCCACCGGGGGTGTAGGACAGGTAGACCCGCCCCATTCCGCCCGCTCCGAGCCGGGCGTGCAGGCGGTAGCCGCCCACCTCAACCGGGTCGTCGGGCCGCAGTGGCTGGAAGAGCGTTGACGCGCGTGCTGCGGTCGAGGAGTCCAGGGACATGTCGACAGGCATGTGGAAGGTCTCCAGTGGTGCGAGCTGTGAGCGGGGGCGAGGGTGGCGCGACGGGGAGTGCCGGCCGTTCAGCAGGTCGTCCCGCCCGGGACCGGCTTGAGGTCGATGAGGTAGGCGTCCACGGCGTCGTTGACGCAGGTGTTGCTGCGGCCGTAGGCGGTGTGGCCGGTCCCCTTGAAGGTGAGCAGCATGCCGCCCGGCAGTTGGGCCGCGAGGCCCTGCGACCACTGGTAGGGCGTGGCCGGGTCGCCGGTGGTGCCGACGACCAGGGCCGGGGGCAGGCCCTCGGCGTTCACACGGTGCGGCTGCTGCTGTCCGGCCGGCCAGTCCTTGCAGGTGAGTTCGGCGAGCACGGCGGAGGTGCCGAAGACTCCGGCCTCCCGGTCGGCGCGCTCCAGCAGCTCCCAGTAGGGCTGCGAGTCCCTCGGGTGCGGCTGGTCGAGGCAGTTGACGGCGGTGATGGCGACGGAGGAGTTGTCGGGCGCCTGCTCGCCGGAGCCGCCCGGGCCGGAGCTGTCGTCCTGGGTGGGCTGGGCGGATATGCCGGGGCTGGCGATCTCGGCGAGCTTGGTCCCGTCGCCGCCCCGCGCGGCGCGCAGCGCCTTCGACAGCTCCTGCCACTGGGACTCGGGTGAGTACATCGACTTGGTGAGGGCGGCGAGCAGCATGTTCTGGTCGAGCCGCTCGGTGGTGCCGGTGATGCGCAGCGGGTGCTTGGCGGTCCGCCGGTGCAGGTCGGTGATCACCTTGTGGATGCCGTCCGGGGTGGTGGCGGGGCAGGCGTCGTGGACCACGGTGGCGCACTGCCGTGCGTAGTCGTCCACCGAGTTCCGGAAGGCCCTGCCCTGCTGGAGTGCGGCCTCGGACCAGTCGAGCGAGGGGTCGACGGCGCCGTCGAGGACGAGTGCGCGGACGCGGTGCGGGAACAGTTCGCCGTAGACGGTGCCGAGGTAGGTGCCGTAGGACCAGCCGAGGTAGCTGAGCTTCTCGTCGCCGAGGGCCGCGCGCAGCACGTCCAGGTCGCGGGCCGCGTCCAGTGTCCCGACGTGCGGCAGGATGGCTCCGCTGCGGGCCTTGCAGGCGGCGACCTGCTTCTCGGCGTCCGCGAGCGCGGCGCTGCGTTCGGCACCGGTCTTGGGATACGCACTCGTCGAGGTGGCGTCGGACTCGGGCTGGTCCTGGTCGGCGGAGTCCGAGGAGCCGCAGTCGACGGCCGGCTTGCTGCCGGCCACGCCCCGCGGGTCGAAGCCGACGATGTCGAAGCGTGCGCGGGCCCTTTCGCTGAAGGACGAGAGGCCGCCGGACTTCAGCTGCTCGACCCCGGATTCGCCCGGTCCGCCGGGGTTGAAGACCAGGGAGCCCATGCGCTGGGCGGGGTCCGCCGTGACGGACCTGGCCAGCGGCAGGGTGAAGGTCCGGCCGGTCTCCGGGTGCGCGTAGTCCACCGGGACGGTCAACGTGGCGCACTGCAACTCGCCGCACGTGGTCCAGGTCGGCTGCTGCCGGTAGAAGGTCTGCAGGGCGCTCTGCTGCGCGGAATCGGTTGGCGCCGCGTCGGCGCCCTTCGCAGGCGCGTCCCCGTACGCCGGGAGGCATCCGGCAAGTGCCGTGACGCCGAGTGCGGCCAGGGCCGGGATCAGGCCGGCACGCTTGCTCGTCGGGTGCTTCATGGGAGTGCTCCAGAGGGACTTGGCAGGGTTGTCGCGTACGGCGCCCGCGGTGATCAGCGGTACCGGCACCGCCTCGACGGCCCGGGGTGGCCGGGCCGGGGGGCTCCAGCCGCCGGGCCGCCGGCGGTCCCCGGGCGCGTGGGGGATCGCGCCCGGGGTGTCTCACGGCGCCGCGTGCCGGTCCGCCCGGGTATCTCCCGGGCGGACGGCCGCGCAGCTCGGCTCCTGCCGGTTCGCTCCGCTGTGACCTCACAGATGATTGCTGAGCGAAGCTGAGGATTTGGTGAGGGTGGCGCGGGCCGCCCATCGGGCTATCCTGACCGCCGTGCGAGTACTGGTGGCCGAAGACGACGATGACCTGCGGTTCGCCGTGTCCGCGGCACTGCGCAGCGAGGGACTGGCCGTCGACGAGGTGGCCGATCTTCCGGCCGCCGACGAGGCACTGTGCGTCACCGAGTACGACTGCGTGGTCTTCGACCGGATGCTGCCCTCCGGGGACGCCGTCGAGTACGTGCGCGAGCTGCGCCGAGCCGGGCGGACCGTCCCGGTGCTGTTCCTCACCGCCCGGGACACGGTCGCCGACCGGGTCGAGGGGTTCGCCGTCGGCGGCGACGACTATCTGGTCAAGCCGTTCGCGGTGCCCGAGCTGGCGGCCCGGGTGCACAGCCTGTGCCGACGGGTGGCCACCGTCCGGCCCCCGGTGCAGCACATCGCCGACCTGGAGATCGACACCGCCCGCCGCCAGGTGCACCGGGACGGCGTACTGCTGCTCCTGACCCGCAAGGAGTTCGCCGTCCTGGAACTGCTCGCGGCCCGGGCGGACCAGGCCGTACCCCGCGCCGACCTGATCGAGAAATGCTGGGACGAGCTGACCGAGCCGAACTCCAACGTCGTCGAGGTACTGGTCTCCCAGCTGCGCCGCAAGCTCGGCGACCCGCCGCTGATCCACACGGTCCGCGGTGTCGGCTACCGGCTGGCACCGCCCGGCAGCGGCGACGGCGACCGGTGCTGACGGCCGCGGCCCGGATCCGGCGGCTGCGCCGGCGACTCACCGCACTGTTCGCTCTCACCAGCGCGATCGGACTGATCGGCCTGGCGGCGTTCGCCATCCGCACCGACGACAACTCCTGGAACGACCGGCTCGACGACGCGCTCACCCTGCAGACCCGCCAGGCGATCCTGCTCCTGAGCTTCGACGAGGACGACGACCGGCTCGACACGCAGCCACTGCAGGACGGGATGGAGACCGACTGCCCACCGGTGACCGTGGTGACCGGCACGGCCGACCGGCCCACCGTCGCCTACACCCCGCGCAAGCCCTGCGTCCGGGCCCACACCGAGGACCTGGAAGCGGTGGCCGCGGAAGCGATGCGGGAGGGATCGGCCGTCGTGGCCGACGCACGCAGCGACAACGGCCACCGGATCCGGCTGCTCGCCGAGCCCTACGCGGGAGCCGACGGCCAGTCGACGGCCGGTGCGGTGGTCGCAGCCGACGACACCACCGGCGACCGGGCCGCGCACCGCGAACTGGCTCTGCTCCTGGTGGCCGGCTGTGCGGTCCTGGTCGCCCTGTCCGCCGTGGCCGGGCACCTGCTCTCCGGGCGGGCGATCCGGCCGGCGCTGACAGCGCTGCAACAACAGGAGGAGTTCCTCGCCGACGCGGCCCACGACCTGCGCACACCCACCGCATCGCTGCGCGGCCTCGCGGAGACCGCGCTGCGCGACGACGAGCACCGCACCGCCGCGCTCGAACGGACCGTGCGCCTGGCGTCCCGGATGGGCGACCTGATCGACGGCCTGCTCACCCGGGCCCGGCTGACGGCCGGTGTCGGCACCCTGGCCAGCCAGCCGCTACGCCTGGACCAGCTCGTCGAGGTGGTCGTCGACGACACCGAAACCGGCGAGCACCGCGTGAGCGTCCGCACCGAACCGGTCGTCGTGGTCGCCGATCCCGACCTGCTCCGGCGGGCGGTGGCCAACCTGCTCGGCAACGCGCTCCTCCACGGCCATGCCCCGGGCCTGCCCGCGGAAGTCGACGTCACCGTGACCGCCGACGCAACAGTGACCATCGACGACGCCGGACCCGGCATCCCCCCGGCGCTCGCGGGCTCCCTCTTCCAGCGCTTCCACAGCGGCTCCGGCTCCACCGGCCTCGGACTGTCCATCGCCTCCTGGGTCGCCCAGGCCCACGGCGGCACCCTCCGCGTCGGCACCAGCCCACAGGGCGGCGCCCGCTTCACCCTCCGCCTCCCACCCCGGACGAAGTAGGCCGGCCCTGCCGCACGGGGGCGGCCGATGGACGAACGTCTACGCGAAGTGGTCACCAGGACAAACGTTGCCTGATGCGGCACTGGATCGTGATAGTCCCGGAACAGGGGCAGGTCGCTCTGGGGTTCGACGGCTCGTTCGCAGGGGCCTACCTGGAGCGACGCGCGGTATTGCATCGGATGCAACATCCGGCATGCGCTGCGCATGGCTGTGTGCTGTGACTTTACGGGGGATCGGCTGAGGCCGGTCCCCCGTAGGGTGTTCCTGGCGGGGCAGCCGTAGCCGATGCAACGATTCCCAATGATGGTGTCAAGTCTGAGAAGTGACTTCTCGTGACGGCATCGCTGTGACCGAGCGTTCGGCGAGCCGAGCCCCGGCGGTCGAGGCAGGTGCGCTGGTCGAGGAACAGCGTGGTACCGGTGTCGAGGGCGGCTACGGCGGTCATCTGGTCGGCGGTGAGTTCGAAGTCGAGGAGCGGACCGCGACCAGCGGCGGCAGCCAGTCCATCGGGTCCTTGTCCGCCTTCGGCCGTTTCGACTTGGCCGTCACCGCGACCAGAGTCAGCCGGCTGCCCTGGCCGTTGGCGTAGGCCTCACGACGCCCGGCGTCCCACGCCTATCCACCGACTGGCGGGAAGCGTCATTCCGAACGTGCGATATTCCAACGCCGGAGCTTGCAGCGGTAGCCGATTTGCCCCGCTATGGTCCGGATCCTTCGAGCCAGGCGGCCACGTTCAGGGATTGTTGTAGGGCCGGCCCGAA